>JAEUVW010000289.1 GCA_016786525.1 Chitinophagaceae bacterium | reverse complement strand
GGCCTTACGGTGTACAGCGGCATCAAAGACTTTTGGTTTACCCCGGGTATTGCTTTGAAAGCCGGGTCTACTTATGAATTTTCTTACTGGTACCTGCCCGACGGTTCACCCTGGGATGTATTCGAATTGGGTTCCTATGTGGGCAAGGCGCAGACCGATGCAGCCATGTCGCCACTGTCAGCAGACTTTATCCCCAGCAATACAAGTTACGAGCAGACCTCTGCGACCTATACCCCTACAACAGACGGCACTTATTATTTCGGCATTTATGTAAAAGGCAATTATGGTTACGGCATGGCCATTGATGATATCGGTATCAATGAACTGCCCCCCTGCTCGGGTAAACCCGCTTCAGGAGGACTGGCCTCTATCTCTCCCACCATGCTGTGTAGTCCGGGCAGCGTAACCTTGTCTCTTTCAGCCTTACCGAAAGTTGCCAAACTGGAGTTCCAGTGGTGGGAATGCGATGCCTCCGGCACGCTGCTCAGCCCGATCAGCGCAGCAAGCGCATCGCCGGTGCTGAGTACGGGTACCATATCTACCGGCAAATACTTCCGCTGTGTGAGCCGCTGTACACTCGGATCCGGAACAGATACCACTTACTCCACTATTGTCAAAGTAGATGTTGGCGCCATTATCCCTCCTTACATCGAAACCTTTGAGAGCGGAAGGCCGGGAACAAATATGCCCTGCGCATCCTATACTTATTCCTTCGGCGATACCTGGGCCTGGACCCTGATGGGCACTCCGATCTCCTCCTGGTCAGGTGCCGCGCTGGACAACCATACCCCCGGCGGCAGCAAATACCTGCTCGGAGGTTCGGACCTCGGACTCTGGAGCGGCAGCCCTTATGAATACTGGTTTACCCCGGCTATCTCGTTTACAGCCGGCAAACTGTACCAGTTGACTTATTGGTACCAGACCGACGGGGAACCCGGTTGTACCTATAGCCTGGGCACCTATATGGGTAGCAGCCAGACAGCCTCAGCGATGACCATCCCGCTGGGATCGTCCTTCACAACAACCACCAAAACCTATAAAGAGTTTAAAGTACAGTTTACACCAACGGCTTCCGGAAACTTCTATATCGGCTTCCAGAAGTCGCAGTCCAACTGGGGCAATGGCGTGGCAATAGACGATATCGGGCTGCAGGAAGTACCGGCATGCTCCGGTAAGGTCGCTGCCGGCACCATCGTATCGGACCCCGCACGCGTCTGCGCTTCCGGATCTACGGCTATACTGGATCTTAAAGGAGGCACACTGGCTACAGGACTCAGCTACGAATGGCTGTGGTCCAACAGTGCGGCAGGCAGCTTCACTGCCACAGGCGGAAGTACACGACCTTATACTACCGATCCCCTCACCTCCACCGTCTGGTACAAGGCTGTGGTGACCTGTGCGGCAAGCGGCCTTTCAGACACCACACCGGCATTCCGGATCAATGTGGGTGGCCAGGATATGCCGTACAAAGAGGACTTTGAAAGTACGGCCCCGGGTGAAGTACCGCTGTGCAGCGATGCAACAATTTGGGGAGACTACTATTATGATGGCTGGTACGTTTGTGCCAATGGTACGATAGGTGGCCCATACAAGAGCACCACACCGGGGGGTAAGAACTTCCTGATCGGCGGCTACTACCTGGGCTCCCCCGATTCTAAGTCCGAAGACAACTACTGGTTTACACCCGGCCTGAACCTGAAAGCAGGCTATACCTACGACTTGTCTTTCAATTACCTGGCCGCGTACAGTTCCGGCGCTACAGCCAAGATGGGTGTCTACATCGGTAAAAGCCAGTCCATCTCGGGTATGACCTCCGTGGTCGCCAACTACAGGCTGATCAAGAACAACACCTTCCTGCGACTGGATACCGTAGTTACAGTCGCAACGGACGGCGTGTATTACCTCGGTTTCCGCAAATCAGGCAATAACCCCACCACTACCTATACCTACGAAGGTGTGGCGTTCGACGACATCAATATGAACTACAGGCCTTGCGAAGGTTCTCCTGCTGCAGGCACCATAGTGGGCGATAACCCATCGGGTACCCAATACTGCCCGGGCAAGCAGCTGAAGCTGACCAATATCGGAGCGACCATTTCCCTGGTACCGGGCATTCAATACCAATGGCATCGTAAGTCACTGTCCGCGCCTTTACCGGCATGGAATCCTGTAGCCGGGGCTACGGATACCGTACTCTCTGCGGACACCCTGACCGGCTACGAGTACCGCCTGGCTGTGATCTGCGCCAATACCAGCGATACAGCCTTTACGCCATCATTTTTGATCCCCGAGTTCACGCCGCATCCTCCGGTGACCATTTACCCGACTTCCAGTCCTGTTACCTTCTGCCTGGGAGACAGCGTAAAATTCACAGCAACCAACTACAGTGGTGCTGTGTACGACTGGATGCTGGATGGCGTAGTCGTACCGGGATGGAAGTTTAGCGATATGACGGCTACGCAGGCGGGCACTTATGTGGTCAGAATCACTTCTGCTCTTTCTCCCTGTCCCGGCTATTCAAACCAGGTCAGGCTGCTGGCTAATGATCCCGGCTATTCCGTAAGCTTGCTCAAACCTGCAGACAGCATCATCTGCTCAGGCACTTCACTCAACCTTTCCGCCAGTGCCAGCAAAGCCGGTGTCAGTTACCAGTGGCGCAAAGACAATGTGAATATCCCCGGCGCTACATCCAGCTTTTATACAGTGAATACCTCGGGCTACTACACCGTTACCGCTACGGATGGCAGCTCTGCCTGCCCGGCGGTATCCCGTACGATCCGTATCATCGTAAACCCCACACCTGCCGCGGTGCTGACAGCTCCCGGCGGTACCACTGCCTGCGCCGAAGACGGTGTATGGCTGGAGGCAAACAAGGATATGTACAGTTATGAATGGACGCGTGGAGGCACAACACTGGCAGGCTGGGTAGACAGTGCGCAGCACGTCACCGCATCCGGCACCTACAGGGTGAAAGTCAGAACTTCAGACGGCTGTGTAGCAGTATCGGCACCGGTTACGGTAACTATACTCCCGTCCCCCGATCCTTTGATCAGTCGTTCGGGCAATGTGCTGGGAACAACAACATTCTCTTCTTACCAGTGGATACGGAATGGACTGGATATCACCGGTGCAAACAGCCAGTATTATACCATTACCAAAAAAGGTGTGTACAAGGTACGGGTGACCGGAACCAACAGCTGCATCGGCACTTCGCTGCCGCTGGAAGCAATGGACGACGAACTCAGTATCGCCACAAATGTCGAAGACCGGATCAGGATCTATCCTAACCCTACGACTTCGAAGGTCTATATTGAAAGCCCGGTAGCGGTCGGTGTCGAGGTAAAGGATGTATCCGGCAAAACAGTACTGAGGATACAGGATGCCAAAGCAATCGACCTCAGCAACTATGCTGATGGTGTCTACCTGCTGATCCTGAGTGACAAAGAGGAAATACTGCACCAGCAGCGGATCATCAAGACCACAAAATAATACAGCTCCCTTCTGTATCAAGAGACTGCCCTTACGGGGCAGTCTCTTTTTTTTGCCAGGAAAACGAACATACGGCCCGGCCATGTTTGTGCCGGCCAAGCACAGGATCATCTTTACTTTAAGTATCTTGGTGGCCGAGATCATAAACATGAAAAAGATTTTTCCCACTCTTGCAGCCTTCCTGGCTTTCAGCACACATCCCGGTGCCGCACAATCCTTTTCCACCGTATTCGAGCAGTCAAAAGGCAAACAAACAACGGACTACGCAGCCTTGATCCGTTTCTATGAACAGCTGGATACGGCCTACCCCGAGATCAACATGCAAACAGCGGGAGGTACCGATGCAGGACATCCGCTGCATGTGGTCTATTACAGCAAAGACGGGCACTTTACCGTAAACGAGTGGCAACAGAAGAACAAAATCATCATCCTGATCAACAATGGCATTCACCCCGGAGAACCGGACGGTATTGACGCAAGTATGATGCTGTTGCGGGACGCGGCAGGGGGAAAGGTCAATATTCCCGACAATGTGGTGCTGGCCGTCATTCCGGTGTTTAATGTAGGGGGTATGCTGAACCGCGGCAGTTACAGCCGTGCCAATCAAAACGGGCCTGAAGTCTATGGCTTCAGGGGCAGTGCGCAAAACCTGGACCTGAACCGGGATTTTATCAAAATGGATGCGCAAGAGACACGCAACCTGGTGCGCCTGTTCCGCACGCTGGGCCCGGATATTTTTATCGACAACCATGTCAGCAACGGCGCAGATTACCAGCATGTGATGACGCTGCTCACCCCCAATTCCAAAAAGCAGGGCTACTTTATGGGCAAATACCTGAAAAACGTATTTGAACCTGGCCTGTACGAGGTCATGAAGGGAAAAGGTTATGACCTGGTACCTTATGTGAATCATTGGGGAAACACCCCGGACAAAGGCTGGGAACAATTTTACGAGCCACCCCGTTTTACCAGCGGCTATGCGGCACTGTTCCGCACTTTTGCTTTTGTACCGGAAACCCATATGCTGAAGCCTTACAAAGACAGGGTTGCGGCCACTTATGAACTGATGCGTACTTTTATTGACTTTGCCGCAGGACACCAGGAAGAGATCAAAGGGGTACGTGAGCTGGAATGGAAGGCCATGCAGGAACGGGATGAATTTACGATTGACTGGAAGGTAGATACTTCATTGAAATCCGATATCGTATTCAAAGGCTACGAAGCAGCGTACAAGCCCAGTGCGGTATCCGGGCAGCCACGGCTTTATTATGACCGGAATAAACCCTACACGAAAACAGTACCTTTCTACGACAAATACGCAGCTACCCAAACGGCTAAAGCCCCCCGGTACTATGTGTTGCCGCAAGGCTGGCAGGATGCGGTGCAGAACCTGCGCATCAACCGGGTTGACATGATCTTACTGGAAAAAGATACGGTGATGGAGCTGACAGTGTACCGGATCACAGATTACGAAACCAGTAAAAAACCATACGAAGGGCATTACCTGCACAGTAAGGTGCAATTTGAAACAAGGAAGGAAAAAGTAAAACTGTTACGAGGGGATTACCTGATCCCGGTGCAACAAAAGGCCAAACGGTATTTAATAGAAACCCTTGAACCCAATGCACCCGATGCTTTTTTTGCGTGGAATTTCTTTGACGCGATCCTGCAGCAAAAAGAGCATTTCAGCGATTATGTATTTGAAGATGAAGCGGCGCAGCTGCTGCTTTCCGATCCGCAACTCCGATCCCTGCTGGAAGACAAAAAGAAAACCGATCCAAAGTTTGCTGCAGACGGGCATGCACAGCTGGAATTCATCTACCAGCATTCTGTTTACCAGGAGCCTGAGTATATGAGGTATCCGGTGTTCCGGATCGATTAGGCATGACCTCTTCAGGCACTACAGCACGCAAAGACACAAAGACGCAAAACCTGAAGCAGCGCCACTCTTCCTCCTTGCAGGGAAAATACGCGCAGCGGAGATGAAGCACTGACGCTTCCCCGACCGTAAATAAAGTGGATATTTATCCACCGATCAAGCCTAAAACAAAAGGCCGCTGTATCACTACAGCGGCCTTTTACTATTGAAATTTCAATACTATTCTTCGTCGTCGAACTCGAGGATGTCTTTGTTCGCCATCAGCAATTCGTATTCATCTTTGGAACCGACGATGATGCCTTCGAAGTCGCGGTTACCCGTACCGGCAGGGATCAGGTTACCGGTGATGACGTTCTCTTTCAGACCCATCAGCGTATCCGTTTTACCGTTGATCGCAGCCGTAGACAGCACTTTCGTTGTCTCCTGGAAGGATGCTGCAGAGATCCAGCTGCGTGTACCCAGCGATGCTTTGGTGATACCCAGCAGCAAAGGCATGGACGTAGCGGGTTCCGCATCGCGGTATTCCACCAGTTTCTTATCGGCACGGCGCAGGGCGGAGTTTTCCTCGCGGATCTCGCGCAGTGTAGCGATCTGGCCCGGGTGCATGTTTTCAGAACCACCGTTTTCGGTTACGACTTTCTTATCGAAAATCCAGTCGTTCTCCGACATAAAGTCGAATTTATCTTCGGTATCGTTTTCCAGGAATTTAGTATCTCCCGGATCTACAATGGTCACTTTACGCATCATCTGGCGCACGATCACTTCGATGTGTTTATCGTTGATCTTCACACCCTGCAAACGGTATACCTCCTGGATCTCGTTCACCAGGTACTCCTGTACCGCAAACGGACCTTTGATGGCGAGGATATCGCTTGGTGTTGTAGAACCGTCGGACAGGGAGTTACCGGCTTTGATAAAGTCACCGTCCTGAACCGTGATCTGGCGGGTCAGCGGTACCAGGTATTTTTTCACCATACCGTCTTTCGACTCTACAGTGATCTCGCGGTTACCGCGTTTGATGTTACCAAAGGCTACCACACCGTCGATCTCAGCTACTACAGCCGGGTTGCTCGGGTTACGTGCTTCGAACAGTTCGGTTACACGCGGCAGACCTCCCGTGATATCGCGGCTACGGCCCATCACACGTGGTATCTTGGCGATGACCTGTCCGTTGTGTACTTTCTCGCCTTCGGTCACGATGATGTGTGAGCCTACCGGTAAGTTGTATGATTTATCTTCCTTACCATCTACGAGGATCGCAGGAATTTTGGTTTTGTCTTTGGTCTCTATAACCACTTTCTCGCGGTGACCTGTTTGCTCGTCAGCTTCTTCACGGAAGGTCACACCTTCCACGATGCCTTCGAAACGGATGCTACCGGTTACTTCGGAGATGATCACCGCGTTAAACGGATCCCATGAGCAGATCGCCTGTCCTTTCGCGATCTTCTGACCGTTCTTGATTTTCAGGATAGAACCGTAAGGGATATTGTGTGTATTCAGCAGGCGGTCGTTGGCCACGTCTACCACACGCACCTCACCGGTACGGCCGATAACGATCGTGATGTCTTCGCCTTCTTCATTTTTGTACGTAGTGGTACGCAGACCGTCGAACTGTGCCGTACCGTCGAAGCGGGCAACCAGTTGAGAATCGGTTGCAGAGCTGCTCGCCACACCACCCACGTGGAAGGTACGGAGGGTCAGCTGTGTACCCGGCTCACCGATGGACTGTGCCGCGATGATACCCACAGAGTCCCCTTTCTGCGCCATATAGCCTGTTGCCAGGTTTTTACCGTAGCATTTCGCACACACACCGCGCTTGGCTTCACAGGTCAGTACGGAACGGATCTCTACCGTATCGATAGCGGTATCTTCGATGGCTTTTGCCACATCTTCCGTGATCTCAGCACCGGCTTCAACGATCAGCTCGTTGGTCAGCGGATCGATCACATCGTGCAGTGACGTACGGCCGAGGATACGGTCATACAGGGACTCGATGATCTCTTCGTTGTCTTTCAGCGCTGAAGTAGCGATACCACGCAGGGTGCCGCAATCTTCTTCGTTGATCACCACATCCTGTGCCACGTCTACCAGACGACGGGTCAGGTAACCCGCATCAGCCGTTTTCAGGGCGGTATCGGCCAGACCTTTACGCGCACCGTGGGTAGAGATGAAGTACTCCAATACCGACAGGCCTACTTTAAAGTTGGACAGGATCGGGTTTTCGATGATCTCAGAACCGGTAGAACCTGAACGGCGGGGTTTTGCCATCAGGCCACGAAGACCGGCCAGCTGCTTAACCTGCTGTTTGGAACCACGGGCACCGGAATCCAGCATCATGTACACAGAGTTGAATCCTTGTTTGTCGCTGGCCATTTCTTTGATCAGGGTTTCTGTCACGCGGGTATCGACACGGCTCCAGATATCGATGATCTGGTTGTAGCGCTCGTTGTTCGTGATCAGCCCCATATTGTAGTTGTCCCATACTTCCGATACGTCGCCTTGTGCAGCGCCGACCAGTTCGCCCTTGATTTCAGGAACGGTAAGGTCTTTGATGTTGAAGGACAGACCACCACGGAAGGCCGTGCGGAATCCTAATGTTTTGATGTCATCGAGGAATTGTACGGTTTGCGGGATGTTGGTATTTTTCAGGATATCACCGATGATCTCCCTCAGTGATTTCTTCGTCAGCAGGGCATTTACAAACCCGTTTGATTTAGGTACAAACTGGTTGAAGATGACGCGGCCCACAGTAGTTTCGATCAGCTCGTTTTTCAGGCTGCCGTCTTTCTGGCGCACGTTGGCTTTTACCTTGATCCAGGCGTGCAAATCTGCACGGCCTTCGTTGTTGGCGATCACTACTTCTTCGGCAGAGTAGAACGCTTTACCTTCACCTTTTACAATCTCGGTATCGGTGCTGCGCTTGCCTTTTGTCAGGTAGTAAAGACCCAGAACCATGTCCTGTGAAGGCAGGGTGATCGGCGTACCGTTCTGCGGGTTCAGGATGTTGTGAGAAGCCAGCATCAGCAGTTCAGCTTCCAGGATGGCAGCATGGCTCAGCGGCACGTGAACGGCCATCTGGTCACCATCGAAGTCGGCGTTGAACGCGGAACACACCAGCGGGTGCAACTGGATCGCTTTACCTTCGATCAGTTTGGGCTGGAAGGCCTGGATAGACAACCTATGCAGCGTTGGGGCACGGTTCAGCAGGATGGGGTGACCTTTCAATACGTTTTCCAGGATATCCCAAACCACAGCTTCTTTGCGCTCAACCAGTTTTTTCGCACTCTTTACGGTCTTCACGATACCGCGCTCGATGAGCTTGCGGATGATGAACGGCTTGAACAGTTCCGCAGCCATATCTTTAGGGATACCGCACTCATGCAGTTTCATTTCTGGTCCTACGACGATAACGGAACGACCGGAGTAGTCCACACGTTTACCCAACAGGTTCTGACGGAAACGACCTTGCTTCCCTTTCAGTACGTCTGACAATGATTTCAGCGCGCGGCCACCTTCCGCTTTTACGGCGTTGGATTTACGGCTGTTGTCGAACAGGGAATCCACAGCTTCCTGCAGCATACGTTTTTCATTACGCAGGATCACCTCTGGTGCTTTGATCTCCAACAAACGCTTCAGACGGTTGTTGCGGATGATCACACGGCGGTACAGGTCGTTCAGGTCGGAAGACGCAAAACGGCCACCATCCAGTGGTACGAGAGGACGCAGTTCAGGCGGGATAATGGGCAAATACTGCATCACCATCCACTCCAGTTTATTTTCTACCCTTGTATTCGCTTCACGGAAAGCCTCTACAACGCTCAGGCGTTTCAGGGCTTCTTGTTTCCTTTGCTGGGAAGTCTCGTTGGCAGCAGCATTACGCAGCTCATAGCTCAGGGTATCCAGGTCGATGCGGGACAACAGATCGTGTACCGCTTCAGCACCCATTTTCGCGATGAACTTGTTCGGATCTTCGTCCGGCAGGTAATGGTTGTCTTTAGAGATCAGCTCCTGGATTTCCAGGTATTCGTCTTCACTCAGCAATTGCTGGTGCACGTTTTCAGAATCTTTCAGGTTGAGTTTCTGGCGGATAAATTCTTCCGCTTCACCGGCTTGTATCACGACATAACGCTCGTAGTACACGATGCTCTCCATTTTCTTGGAGCTGGCACCCAGCAGGTAACCGATCTTGTTCGGCAGGCTTTTGAAATACCAGATGTGCACCACAGGTACCACCAGTTTCAGGTGACCCATGCGCTCACGGCGTACTTTTTTCTCTGTTACTTCTACACCGCAACGGTCGCAGACGATACCCTTGTAACGGATACGCTTGTACTTACCGCAATAGCATTCGTAGTCTTTTACAGGGCCAAAGATTTTTTCGCAGAACAAGCCATCGCGCTCGGGCTTGTACGTACGGTAGTTAATCGTTTCCGGTTTCAATACCTCACCGTAAGAACGGTCGAGGATCGTGTCAGGAGATGCCAGGCTGATGGTAATTTTACCAAATCCGGCTTTTGGACGATTTTCTTTTTTAATAGCCATATTATTGAGAGTGTATTTTTAAAAAATTACAATTGTCACTTTTACTTATTGGTTACATAAACCGAATTAACTATCCATCCATCCGGCACTGCAGAAACAACACCATCCTTCCATAAAGTTGCAATACTCATTTTATTATCTT
>JAEUVW010000283.1 GCA_016786525.1 Chitinophagaceae bacterium | reverse complement strand
AAATCCGCTTCCCGGAGAATACTTCTTTCGGTATCAAACCCGTAAGCCTGGACGGTTCTGAGCGACTGATCCGTGCGGCAATACAATATGCGATCGAGCACAAAAAACCTTCCGTGACCCTGGTGCACAAAGGCAACATCATGAAGTTTACCGAAGGGGGCTTTAAGAAATGGGGCTATGAAATGGCAGAACGTGAGTTCGGCGACAAGGTCTTCACCTGGGAGCAATGGGAAAAGATCAAGAAGGCAGAAAATGAAGAGGCTGCCAACGAAGCCCTGAAAAAAGCCAAAGCAGACGGTAAGATCATTATCGATGATGCTATTGCGGACAACTTCCTGCAACAAATATTGCTGGCACCGAAAAACTATTCGGTGGTGGCCACGCTAAACCTGAACGGTGACTATATCTCCGATGCACTGGCGGCAGCCGTAGGCGGTATCGGTATTGCACCGGGTGCCAACATCAACTACAATACCGGTCATGCGGTGTTTGAGGCCACGCACGGTACCGCTCCCCGCTTTGCAGGCAAAGACATGATGAACCCCGCATCGCTGTTGCTCAGCGGTGTAATGATGCTGCAATACATGGGTTGGAACGAAGCCGCTGATATCATTGTAGAATCGCTGAAGATCACCATCAAGCGCAAACGCGTAACGGTAGATTTCTACAACCTGATGCAGGATGCGACTTTGCTGAAGACCAGTGAATTTGCGCTGGAACTGGTGAAAAACCTGTAAGGGATTTTTGATGGATGATTTCAGATTGGTGATATTACTGAAGTGATTCATTCCTGCTGACTTCCTGAAAAGAACGATATACTTTATACTTGTTGTAAAAGCGGTGCCTGAGAAGGTGTCGCTTTTTTTGTTTCCTTACGTACGAACATTTCCCCCCAGATCATAGTTAAAAAAGGAGAGCATTAAGTTTGCTTCTACCCTCTTCCCGATCTCCGAAGGGGCTGAGGGGCAAGCAAATCCATTATAAAGAAATAATTTATCTATATTTACCAAACGGAAAATTAATTGTTTGAAACGGTTCATTTCCTCTTATTTTAAACTTTCCAGGTCGGAGCGCGTGGGTATGATCGCAATTTTGATCCTTACCCTATGCCTTTTCACGGCCAGCATTTGTATGCGTTGGCTGGTACGCCCTTTACCGGACAAGGAGGAACAACGCCTGAACCTGGCCTGGCAACAGCTACAACAGGCAGTAGAAACGGAAAATGGGAAAACGGCTCAGGCAACAACACTTTTTGCTTTCGACCCCAACACCCTCGACAGTGCCGGCTTTGCCCACCTGGGTCTTAGTACCAGGACCACGAAATACCTGTTGAACTGGCGGCGCAAAGGCAAACATTTTTACCGAAAAGATGACCTCAAAGCACTGTACACCCTTAGCGCAGCCGAATATGAGCGCCTGGCGCCCTATATCTACATTGCCACTGCACAACAGGAACAGCACTGGTCAGGCAATACATCCCCAGCCCCGCTTCCTGATGGTATGGACCTGAATACCATAGACTCGGCTACCCTGCTCCGCCTCGACGGCATCGGTACAGTACTAGCACAGCGGATCGTACAACGGCGCAGGGTTTTGGGCAGTTTCCTGCAGACAAGCCAATTGCTAGAAGTGTATAAATTCTCGGACAGTGTATTCAATTACCTGCAAACGAAACTAAGGGTGTACCCGGAGACTGTTACAAAGATCCGGCTGAACACTGTTACGGAAGAACAGCTGGGCATACATCCTTATATCGGCCCTGTAATGGCAAAGAATATTGTATTGCTGCGCAGCGGGTTAAATAAATATGAAAAAATCGAGCAATTGAGACAAGTGCCCTTGATGAATGAAGAAAAATATCGTAAAATTGCACCCTATTGCACAATCGACTAATCAAATTATGAATTTTACACAAACAGAGACCCAGGCGCAGATCACCGAAATGGTGCGCGATTTTGCCAACAAACACATCCGTCCGCAAATGATGGAGTGGGATGAATCACAGAAATTTCCCGTGGAAGTGTTTCATAAGATGGGCGAACTGGGACTGATGGGCGTGTTGGTACCAACCGAATACGGGGGCAGCGGGCTGAGCTATTTCGAATACATCACCGTGGTCAGTGAGATCGCCAAAGTATGCGGTTCCATTGGCCTGTCTACTGCCGCGCACAATTCATTGTGCACCGGCCATATCCTGTATTTCGGCAATGAAGAGCAAAAACAAAAGTACCTGCCCAAACTGGCTTCCGGCGAATGGATCGGAGCCTGGGGCCTTACCGAAGCCAACACCGGCAGCGACTCCGGCAATATGCAATGCGTAGCCACCCGCGACGGGGACGATTGGGTGATCAACGGTACCAAAAACTGGATCACGCACGGCATTACCGGCAATGTAGCCGTGGTACTTTGCCGCACCGGCGAACCGCGCACCAAGAACAACATCACCGCCTTTATCGTAGAGCGCGGCACTCCGGGTTTTGCCGGTGGTAAAAAAGAAAATAAACTGGGCATGCGCGCCAGCGAGACGTCGGAACTGGTGTTCGACAATTGCCGCATCAGCGATGCGCAACGCCTGGGCAAAGTAGGTGAAGGCTTCAAGCAGGCCATGAAAGTCCTGGATGGCGGCCGGATCTCGATAGCGGCCCTTTCCCTGGGTATTGCCAAAGGAGCCTACGAGGCCTCCGTAAAATATGCCAAAGAGCGCCAGCAGTTTGACCAGCCGATCGCCAACTTCCAGGCTATCGCTTTTAAGCTGGCCGATATGGCGACCAAGATCGAAGTGGCTGAAAACCTGATCTACCAGGCCGCCGATCTGAAAAACAAAAACCTGCCGATGACCAAAGAGTCAGCTATGGCCAAATACTATGCCTCAGAAGTGAGTGTGCAGGTATCTACGGATGCTGTGCAGATCTTCGGCGGCTACGGCTATACCAAAGATTTCCCGGTAGAGAAATTTTACCGCGACTCTAAGCTGTGCACCATTGGCGAAGGCACCTCCGAGATCCAGAAACTGGTGATCTCCAGGGCCATCCTTTCCTAGCACTTTTTTTAAGACTATATCATTAAAGCCGTTGCAGCCTCCTGCAGCGGTTTTTTGCTTTTCAGAGCGCTACTCCCCCGGCGATAGAGCCTGCCCTGTTTTATCAGGAAGGCATCACTACCATGAATCAGGGGACAAGCGTATAGATTCCTCACTCCGCCTCGCTGCGTATCGGAATGACAAAGCGATGAAGAAGGTATACCGTACCAACAAAAAATTTAGCCTTTCCGGAAAAAAGGCCTGACGCTGCTTGTTTCTGTTCCTAAGAACAGAAACAATAAAAGAACCGCATCCAAACAGACTACACCTGTCATGCCCGACTAAAGGGGCATCTCTATAAAAACATATCGCCCCCCTACCTTTCTGCGGACTACCACAACAAAGCGCTGCAACATTCATTACCGTTTACGCACCACAACAAAACACTACAATCCTAATTCCCCTCCCGGGAGGGGCGGAGAAAATAAAGTCGTAGGACAAAATAAGGGGTGGGTTAAGCGTGCATCCATGTAATCTTCAGCATCGCAATCTAATTCCCCTCCCGGGAGGGGTGGAGAAAATAATGTCGTAAAAGGACAAAATAAGGGGTGGGTGAAGCAAGTATCGACATAAAAAAGACCTGTAAGGTTTCAGCAGCCTTACAGGTCTTAAAAAAAATAAGTACAAGTCTTAAAACAAGGGGATTACCCTTTCATCTTCACCATCGTCAGGATGGTAGCAATGCCGACCAGGGGCTCGTCGCTTTCGTCGAAAATCTCCACCAGCCATTTCACAATACCTTTCGGTATATCATTTTCATCTTTTCGCTCCTGCACTATTTTCTCCTTGCAGCTGAAACGTACATACACCTCTGTACCAGGGTATACCGGTTTTGTAAAGCGCAGCTCATCGATACCGTAGTTCAGCAGTACAGGATTCATTTCGTAACTGTCCACAAACAGGCCTGCTGCC
>JAEUVW010000228.1 GCA_016786525.1 Chitinophagaceae bacterium | reverse complement strand
ATTCTGTTTGGATTGCTGTTCTTCTTCACTGCGGATACTACAAATTAATCGCTCTACTACGGCGAGTCTGTCTTCAAGGGGAAGTTTCAGAAGATCGTGAATCAGGTATTGCATGGCTTCGATTTTTGTTTGTGACCTAATCGTGCCCTATTCTATTGTCGCGTACCGGTACTCCAACCGGCAACCGCAAATGGTACGGCACCTTTGCACTTCTTATCTATCAAAGCCTGTGCCACAAACCATAAAAACTCCGCCGGCTCCATGATTTATTGAATAAATACCTTCTGATGCATCGGACCGTGGTCCGAAAAAACGGTCAATATATAGGGGCCGGATGCGATGCCCTGCACATCCAGGAGCCGTTCATTTTTCCCGAAAGTTCTGGCTACGCGCCCCGACAGATCGCTGAGCCGGATGCCCTGAATGGTTGCCGTAGCGTTATTATATTCCAGGCTGATATGGGTTTTTGCAGGGTTGGGGTGTAGTTTAATCCGGGGTAGCATTTCTTCACTCTGCGAAAGGGGAAAGGGGCTAAAATGAAACTGCAGGTCGTCCAGATACAGGAAGTGCGCATAAGGGCAGCTGTTGACACCAGGTCGTTTGTTCATTCCCGATGCAAACCAGATGCTTACAGAATCGGGTATCATGCTTGTATCTGAATAGGTAAGCGGCAGGTAAAAGGCCTTATAGACATCAGATTTTGAAAAAAGCAACGAATCATGCTGCAGGATTTCAAGACCGCCGCTCTTTTTTTTATAGGTAATGGTATGCAGGCTGGTTTCAGCATACACATCACCAGGAGCAAACGAATCTGCCCTGTATTGATAAAATCCCGAAATGCCGTAGAGCTTGTCTTTGAAGTGAACCTTTGCCTCCTTACCGCCCTTAGGTCCATAAGTCAAATTTTCGCCTACATACATATACCAGATATGGACTACAGCCGCATATTTCCCCGAATGCGCCTCCGTAGTCCGCATCAGGCCCACCCCGAATTCCGGAGACCAATCTTTTACAAATTCAATTTCATCCTCTGACCCGCTGGTCCGCCGAACCTCTTCCGCTTTCCCCAGCAAATAGGGGTAGCATTGCGGCGATTCAGGAGTGGAGGCTCTGTATTCGTATACATCAGTATATATCATTTTTTCATTCCAGTCTTCAAAACCAAAGAAAAGGCTTTGGGCATGAAGTGTCTCTGTGATCAATAACAGGTACACTAAGGGGAGCAGCTTTTTCATGTTGCACAGATTTAGTCTATACAAAATTCATGGTTATTGCAACGAAACCATTATGTTTTTATTCCTGCAAATGACACTTTTAGGCTGAAGAATTGCTAGGAGTTATATTTCTCCTCCCAGAGCTGCTTGAATGCGCTGGGGGTATGGCCTGTATGTTTTACAAAGAAGCGGGTAAAATAGGAATTGTTCTGGAAGCCAAGCTTGTAAGCTATTTCCTTAATGCTTTCCTCACCGTTCAGCAGCAGGCGCTGCGCTTCCAGCAGGCTGCGTTCCTGCAGCAGCTCTACAGCGGTCTTGCCGCTTACTTTACGGATGCTGTTGTTGAGTACTTTGGGGGTCACCGCCAGTGAAGCAGCATAGAAAGACACCTGAGCCTTATCCATAAAGTTTTGTTCCAGCAAGTCTATAAATACTTTATAGACTTCCCAGTCATGGCGGCTGTAATTGAATTCGGGGGCCTCATCCTGTAATACTTCAGCCCGGTGCCGGATACAATGCGTCAGGAATATGGACATATAATTCTGGGCCATATTGTAGGACAACATCGTATCTGAACGCAGCTCTTCCTGCAGGCATAAAACGTTTTGCAGCAGTTGGGTAAACTCCTTTTTACCGAAGCTAAGGCTGGGTGCGGTATAGTTATTCTGCAACAGCTGGGGGAAAAAGAATTTGCCCAGCAGGTTCATCACATTCCTGCTGCAGAGAATGATAAAACCGGTCGACTCCGGTGTCCGGTTGACCTGGTGTACCTGCTGTGGAAAGACAATATGTACGGAATGATCGGGGATGGCGTGCTCTACGAAATCTATGAAATGCTTTCCTCCTCCTTTTTCAAATAAGAAAAATTCGAAGTACCCGTGCCGGTGCGGTTTCCGGAAATCGTAGGGTGTCAGATGCCCCAGCGGTATGACTTTTAATTCGC
Source organism: Chitinophagaceae bacterium (assembly GCA_016786525.1). Lineage (GTDB taxonomy): Bacteria > Bacteroidota > Bacteroidia > Chitinophagales > Chitinophagaceae > Rurimicrobium. The sequence goes on along the minus strand of JAEUVW010000228.1, from coordinate 1,170 downwards.
TGTCGCCCTTGGGCAGGCTGTTGACCGGGATATCATTCATAGCCAGACAAATATATAGATTTTCAGCAGGAACCTGGCGGAAAGCGATGCAGCAGGGATTCCGTATTTCCGGGAACCGCTATTATATTTTTCAAAAAATTATGCTTATTATTACGATACATATCCTTGTCTATGTCCTTATTAAGTCTGCTCCATGAAAATCACCTTCCTTATGTTGCTGGCGCTGCTGTGTTTCAGCAGCCCCTCTGTCGCCCAAAAAGAAAACAATGTATGGGTATACGGAGACCGCAGCGGCCTGGATTTTAATTCCGGCAGCCCGGTATATATTACCACTGCCGCAGACGGCAGAGAAGGCACGGCCTCTGTTTCCGATACGGACGGCAAACTGCTTTTCTATGCAGACGGTCAAAACCTGTACGACAATGCCCATACCCTGATGCCCGGCAGCACCGGGCTGATTGCGAATACTTCCGCTACCCAGGGTACGGTGATCGTACCGATCGACAACGAGCAGTATTATGTCTTCGGGGTAGACGGCATTGAAAGTATGCAGGGCCGGTTTTTCTACCACCAGGTAGACATGAGCCTGAACGGAGGCAAAGGAGATATCGTGGCCGGGATGAAGAACATCCTGCTGGCCGACAGCATGAGCGAAAAGATCACCCTTGCTCCCACCTGCGATGGTATCTGGCTCATCGTTCATCATATAAGCCGGCCACAATTTTATGCGTATAAAATCCTTCCCTCCGGTACTATTAGCCCACCCGTCATATCCGTCACAGATGGCATCAGCAGCAGCCGTATTTATGCTGTGGGAGAAATGGAAATGAGCAACGACTACAGGATGATTGCCTTTTCCTACGCAGGCTGGATCCTGTTCAACTTCGATTCAAAGACCGGTATTGTCGGGAAAACGCCGATCATGTCCTGCCCTGGCGCCTCTTATGGTTTTGAGTTTTCCCCGGACAACAGTAAACTATACGTTTCTTCGGAAACGATTGTACAATATGACCTGGGACTATTGCCCTCTGCAGCTGCGGTCATCGCTTCCAAATACCTGGTAGCCGGCCAGGTGGGGGCCCGCGATCTGGACAGTGTCTATATAGGGATGCGGCTGGCACCGGATAAAAAAATATACTTTTCAAGTTTCAGCGCCCCCGCCTATATCTC
>JAEUVW010000206.1 GCA_016786525.1 Chitinophagaceae bacterium | reverse complement strand
ATCGTTTTGTAGACAGATGTTACCGGGTCCAGTACGATAAAATCCCTTTGATAATAACCTACCATGATGTTGGGTTTCAGGTAACTGCCCTGCAGGATATGCAACAGTTTGCGGTTGCTGACTTCAAAGTCGGGCATGCGCAATACTTTGATACCGGCCCCGACAGAGGCGCCACGCTGGTTCAGGTACAGGTCGGTATTGGTATAGTTGTTGTAGTAAAACATGTTTTTGCCGAGGCCGATGATATTGGCCTGGAACTCAACGCTTTTACCCGGTTTGATCGATTTTTCCAGGTACAGGTCGGTATAGCCGAAGGCAGGAGACAAGATACCTACTTTGGCGATCCAGCGCTTCTGCCCCTTGTAGAAATTGAAATCGTCGAGCGGGTCGGTAAAGTATTGCACCCTGCCGGATTTAAACACGATCTTTTCAGCGTCCAGCTTATTGATGCCGATGGTCAGTTGTTCTGCGTCGTCCGGCTGGTACTTGATTTCGTTGGTGTTGATCTCGATGATTTTGCAGGAGATCGGTTCTTTCTGGTTTTTGAGGTAGAGCTTTTCCTGGGCCTTACCTTGTGCCGCCAGCAGCAGCAGGCACGATAAAAATCCGGCTATTTTTTTCATAGGGGTGTATTAATGTGTGAGTTAGCTTGATCCTAAAACGATAGTTGGGCTATATTATTTTATGTAAACGCAACTATTTGAATAATATATTTTCGCTTAAGACCAAAGTTAAGCCCTCAGGTTTAAGATCAATTAACAAAAATCGTGCCGTTTTTAAGATACAATTGATTAATTTTGAAAGATATGAGGAAGAGAACCCGTGTGCAAAACTGGCTGGTAGCCCTGTCTTTAATTCTGGCCCTGACCATAGATTCCCAGGCCGACAATAACCTGAACAAAACGGCCATCGCCGAACAGTCTGCAAAAGAATACATCAGCAGCATTTACGAAAAAATAAACTTTTGCCGGGAAGGTAAACTGAACCCAGCCGTGTTTGAAACGGCATACAGGGGCTATGCCAACCTGAAAGCCGCCGGTAAGCTTGCGGAGGACAAGCAGCTGATTTCCATCGCCGATTACAGTTTGTCTGCCAATACCAAACGCCTTTGGATCATTGACCTGAAAACAAACAAAGTACTGCTGAATACCTATGTGGCGCACGGGCAGGGCACCGGCGAAGAGTTCGCTACCGCTTTTTCAGACCGTGAAAATTCGCACCAGAGCAGTATGGGGTTTTATGTGACGGGAGAGACCTATACGGGGGAGCACGGATTGTCGCTGTACCTGCATGGTATGGATCATGGCTACAATGCCAATGCCTACCGGCGTTCTGTGGTGCTGCACGGGGCTGCCTATGTTTCGGAAGACTTTATCCGCGCCCATAAACGCCTGGGCCGCAGCTGGGGCTGCCCCGCCGTAGCGCAGGAGCTGGCAAGCGGCATCATCAACCTGGTAAAAGACGGCACCTGCCTCTTTGTTTATTACCCGGACCGGGTTTACCGCAGCGCATCTTACTGGCTCAATAAAAAAAGCAACAGTTTACAACGGGAAATGCAGCAGGGCCAGTTCGAACTGGCGGCGCCGCAGCAGGCCGACAGCAGCGGGAGCGGGCTTGCCCGGACCCTGTAGAAGCCTCGTTTTTTTCCGTACCGTCAAAATAGAACGCGTGTCAAAACGTTTCTTTTTTTAACTTGCAGCAACATACAGGCATTACATGAATTTAAGATCCCGTCTTCGCTCCTCCAAAGAATCAGAAACTTCTGCGCTTAATGATATCCTGTTTATCCTGCTTTTCTTTTTCCTGATCATTTCTACACTGGCCAACCCCAACCTGGTCAAAGTGTCTGTGCCCAGGGCTTCCAGCGACAGCAAGGCCAAACAAACGGTAGTGGTGACAGTTGATTCGGCGCAGCGCTTCTTTATCGGTACCCGCTCTGTCGGTGCCGACTCCCTGGAGTCTGCCATTGCCGCCATGGTGGCCAAAAGCCATGATGCCGACCCTACCGTGGTGATCAACGGCGACCGCAAAGCCCAGTTTGACAATATCGTGGCGGTGATGCGTGCGGCCAAATCGCTCAAACTCAAAACCGTTGTTGCCGTAGACAAGGAAAAATAACGGATGCCTGTCTCTGTCTTTACTCACATTCTTTACTTTATATAGATCAATACAGTTTAATGCAAAAAATATTAGTTGCCAACCGGGGTGAGATTGCCCTCAGGGTGATGCGTACCGCCCGTGAAATGGGTATCCGTACTGTAGCCGTTTTCTCAGAAGCAGACCGGAATATGCCTTTTGTGCGTTTTGCCGACGAGGCGGTTTGTATCGGTCCTGCTGCTTCGGCACAATCGTACCTGCGCATTGAAAAAATACTGGAAGCGGCCCGCCTTACCGGTGCCGATGCGGTGCATCCCGGCTATGGTTTCCTTAGCGAAAATGCCGATTTTTCACAGGCCGTGACTGATGCAGGACTCACCTTCATCGGCCCCAGCGCGTACTCCATCAACATGATGGGCAATAAAATATCGGCGAAGCAGGCCGCAAAGAAATTTGATGTGCCAATGGTGCCCGGCACCGATGAGCCAATATCCGACCTCGGTGAAGCCATCCGTATTGCAAAGGAAGTCGGCTTCCCCATCCTCATCAAAGCCGCAGCCGGCGGTGGGGGCAAGGGTATGCGCGTGGTAGAAAGTGAAGCGGAATTTGAAAGCCAGATGAAACTGGCCCAAAGTGAAGCCCTGAGCGCCTTTGGCAACAGCGACGTCTTTATGGAGCGCTATGTAGGTTCACCAAAGCACATCGAAATACAGGTGTTGGGCGACCAGCATGGCAACTATGTATACCTGTTTGAGCGCGAATGTTCTGTACAGCGCCGCCACCAGAAACTGATCGAAGAAGCTCCTTCCAGCTGCCTGACGCAGGATATCCGCGAAAAAATGGGCGCTGCTGCTGTTGCGGCAGCCAGGGCCTGCCAGTACAGCGGGGCCGGTACCATTGAGTTCCTGGTCGATGAGGACCTGAATTTTTATTTCCTGGAGATGAATACCCGCCTGCAGGTGGAGCATTGCGTTACAGAAATGATCACCGGTATTGACCTGGTCAAAGAACAGATCAAAGTGGCCAGGGGGGAAAAGCTCTCTTTCGGCCAGGAAGACCTGAAAATCAATGGCCACAGCATCGAGCTGAGGGTCTGCGCAGAAGATCCCCTGAACAATTTCCTGCCTGATACGGGTAAACTGGAGTTGTACCAGGTGCCGAAAGGCCCGGGTGTACGGGTAGACGATGGCTATGAGCAGGGCATGGATATCCCGATCTTCTACGACCCGATGATCGCCAAGCTGGTGGTGCATGCCCCCAGTCGCCAGGAAGCCATAGAACGTATGGACCGGGCCATTGACGAGTACCAGGTCAACGGCATACAAACCACCTTGCCCTTTGGCAAATGGGCCATCCGCGCCGAAGCTTTCAGCAAGGGGCAATATGATACCAAATTCATAGAAAAATATTTCAAACCGGAATACCTGGTCCGCAAGGATGATGCTGCCGAGCGCGTTGCCGCATTGCTGGGCGCCACCATCTGGGAAAAGGCAAAAAAGCCGGTCCAGGCTGCCAGCGCTGCCAACGGCAGTGTGAGCAAATGGAAGATGCGTAACAGATAGTTCGTATCTTTGCGCTCCCCAAAAAATATGGAACAGAAGTCTGTCGCTTTTCATACCCTCGGATGCAAACTCAACTATTCCGAAACCTCTACCCTGAGCCGCACCCTGCAGGCCAGCGGTTTTGTGCAGAAGGAATTTGAGGATACGGCCGATGTGTATGTGATCAACACCTGTTCTGTAACCGAGAATGCCGACAAGGAATGCCGCCAGCTGGTGCGCCGTATCCAGCGCCGCGCGCCGGAAAGCTTCGTGGTGATCACCGGCTGCTACGCCCAGCTCAAGCCAAAGGAGATT
>JAEUVW010000088.1 GCA_016786525.1 Chitinophagaceae bacterium | reverse complement strand
ATATAAGAGCCATGCCTTTATCCCCGGTTATGGTATCCCCTTCTTTCACAAGGTAGCGGCTCGAGCCCGGTAAGGCGTTATATAAAGAGTCGGGGTAAAACGTTACTCCATACAAACCAGTAGAGTCTATAACAACCCTTGCCCTGCAGTCGCGCGTATGCAATGCACAATAAGAGTTGTAAGTTTTGCCAACAGAGGAAACGGTAACGTGCTGCCTGAGGTTAGGCAGCTGGTTGTCAATTTTCATTTTTGTCGCGAAATCAGCAGTGAGACACTGTTCATTATCCGGATCAACAAAGCGGGAGTAAAAAATATCCTTTAATTTCGTAGTACCGGTATTTTTCAATTTAACATCAATAAGTATATATAGTTTGTCGACATCAATGATGGCCGTCTGGATAATTTCCAGGCCTTTAAAATCGGCCTGATAAACAATTGACTGTTTGCTGCCCGTTGATACCCTACCCACATACCTACCACCATATAATTTGTACCCCGGATAATTAAAGGTATAATTAGTATCCACCTTTAAAGCCCACCCTTCCAAAGGTGATCCCGGAACTACGTAATCCCCTATAAACTTTGGCGTACCGGTCAGCCAGCCATCTTTGTCTGGATCCGCAACAATGCCCAATCTTAAGTCAACACCGCAGATATGATATCCCATAGGAGGAGGGGATTTCGCCCCCAATACAAAATCTTCATTAAAACAGGCTTCCAGAAAATTTCCTTTCATACAGGCATCCGTAGAAAATCCCTGTGCTGAAACAACACGCACGCCAAAGAAAAGCAGGAGAAAAAATAGTATTTGTCGTTGCCCTGACATAACACGAAGAATAAAGAGGGTTCATATTGATGACGTAGTACAAACAATTTTGGTTGGTTATATTCTAATAAAACGCCGGAAAATAATTTCTTTTCCTCTTAGGGGTAAACAGGTTTTCTGTTGTCTTAACTCAAAACAAACCATTTTTTATGTACTTGCTCCGTAGTATTTTACTCATCACCCTGAGCTCCTTTTTTGCCTGGAAGGGTATGGCCCAAACGCTGACCCAGACCATCCGCGGCCGCATCGTAGACGCCGACTCGCGCAGCAAGGTCGCAGATGCCAATATCATTATCCCCGGCAGCAGCCCGCTGATCGGCACTTCATCGGACAGCAACGGTAATTTTAAACTTACCGGCGTACCGGTAGGCCGCCAGAACCTGCGGATCAGCCTGCCCGGCTATGAAGAAAAACTGATGCCCAACCTGCTCATCGTAGCGGGCAAGGAAACCGTACTGGAAATCGCCCTGCGCGAATCCTTTACCGGGCTGAAAGACGTAGTGGTCACTTCAAGGCCCGACAAATCGCGCGTGGCCAACGAGATGGCCGTGGTATCGGCCCGCAGCTTCAGCGTGGAAGAAACCAAACGCTATGCAGGCGCCATCAACGATCCGGCCCGTATGGTGGCTTCTTATGCCGGTGTCAACTCAGACGGAAGCGGCAACAACGACATCATCGTGCGGGGCAACAATCCCCGCAACATCCAGTGGCGCCTGGAAGGTGTGGAGATTCCCAACCCCAACCACTTTGCGTCCGAAGGCCTGACCGGCGGTCCGATCAATGCGCTGAACAGCCAGATGCTGGCGAATTCGGAATTCTATACCGGGGCCTTCAACCCGCAATACGGCAATGCCCTGGCCGGTATCTTTGACATGAAGCTGCGCACGGGCAACAACGAGAAAAGGGAGTACAGTTTCTCCGCCGGGGTGCTGGGTACGGATTTTACGATGGAAGGACCATTTAAAAAAGGAGGCAAAAGCAGTTACCTGGTGAACTACCGCTACTCTACCCTGGCCTTCCTGGACCAGCTGAAGATCGTGGACTTCAACGGGGTGCCCAAGTACCAGGACGGCTCCTTTAAGATTTTCCTGCCTACCAAAAAGTTCGGCAACTTTACCGTATTCGGCCTGGGTGGCCGCAGTACCATGAAACTGGAAAACTTTGACGAAATACAGGAAGACAAATTGCTTGAAAAATGGAGCCAGACCAGCAAACTGGCGGTTGCCGGCATCAGCCAGTACCTGCCGCTCAATGACAATATGTACCTGCGCAATACCGTATCTTTTTCCAACAACGGCAGCAAGGGCGTGAGTGAGCAGCCGGTGGATACAGCCGGTTTCAGGGAATACTTCAACGCGAACCTGAACAACAATGTGGCCCGGGTGGCCAGCACATTGAATATGAAACTCAATTCAAGAAACCAGGTACAAGCCGGGTTTATTTATTCGGCTTATTTCTTCGACTTCAAAAGCAAATATTTCGACGAACCCACGCAAACCTATATTACCGAACAGTCCAACAAAGGCGATGCCGGATTGGTGCAGGGCTTTGTGAGCTGGCGCTGGCGCATTACCCCCCAGCTCACCCTCGTGAATGGATTGCACACACAGAAAACATCGCTGAACGACCAGTTCAGCATCGAACCACGCTCGGCGCTGCGCTATGATTTTGCCGGCAACCAGGCTGTGACTGCAGGCTTTGGCATACACAGTAAAATGGACGCCTTACCCAATTATTTCGCACTGGTGAACGGCACTACGCCCAACAGCCATATCGGCCTGGCCAAAGCACGCCATTATGTACTGGGCTATGAAAACAAGCTGAGCAAACAGCTTTTTATGAAAGTAGAGGCCTATTACCAGGACCTGTACAACATCGGGATCGAAAACAGCAAGACCAGCACCTACTCTTTGCTGAACCAGGACGAGCTCTTCACCACCCGGGCTTTGGTGAATGCAGGAAAGGGGAGGAATATGGGCCTGGAGCTGACCCTGGAGCGCTACTTCCACAACAACTACTACTTCCTGGTGACGGGCTCTGTATTTGACTCCAAGTATGTGGCAGGCGACGGTATCTGGCGCAACACCCGGTACAACGGCAATTTCACCAGCAATTTCCTGTTTGGCAAAGAGTTTATGCTGCGCAGTAAAAACGGCCGTAACCGCGTACTGGGCGTCAACACAAGGGCTTCTTTCCTTGGAGGCAGAAGGCTGCTGCCGATAGACCTGGCGGCCTCACAGGCTGCCGGCAAGGCGGTCTATGTAGAAGACAAAGCTTTTGAACAAAAGAACGACGACGTATTCTCCATCAACCTGGGCATTGTTTACCGCATGGACCGTAAGCGCACCAGCCACGAGATCAAACTGGATGTACAGAATATAACGGGCAACAGTGCGGATATCGACTACTATTACAACAGCACAACGGGCAAGATCAAAAGCATCAAACAATTGTCTACCCTGCCGGTACTGAGTTATACAATCAACTTTTAATAGCTTACAGGGATACAAAAGCAGCTTACGATCCGTAAGCTGCTTTTGTTTTAAAGACCTATAAGGTTTTTGAAACCTTATAGGTCTCTTTGCTTCAGCAACTTTTGTGTGCTGATGATCCGGCCCTCAGCATCCGCCAGGCACAAGAGGTACAGGCCATCGGCAAAGGACGACAGGTCCAGCTCCCGGGCTTCTTTCCTGTGCAGCAATACCCTGCCGCTCAGGTCGGTCAGCGTGGCCTGCAGCGGGAAGGGGGCAGCAATCTGCACGATCGACGAGCTGGGGTTCGGGAAAATACGGATATGCCGGGCCGTGGCCGGCTCATTGACCGAAAGGATCGAAAAATCAACTGTGTCCGAATTGCTGATACAGCCATTGGCATCTGTGGCCCGGACAAAATATTTGCCGGCTTTGGATGCAATATAGGGTGCCAGTGTGGCACCCGGTATCAGCACTCCATCCCTGTACCACTGGTAGCCTGCATACCCGGAAGGCGATACCGAAATGGTATTGCCACTCAGGGACAGTACGGGACGAACGACAGGAATCCCGCACACCGTAAGGTACATGGTATCGGGCTGACCACAACCGGTCCTGATCGCCCTGAAGGTATTCGTATCTTTTACCGTAATGGTGTTCACAGGCCCCGAGAGCGTGGCCAGGTAAGGAGATGCATCCCATACCCAGGCGCCGGGCCCGGGCGCCAGCAGGCTGATGTCCATAGGCATGTTTTCGCAGGCCGGGATCGTATCGTGTTTCTGGTACAAAGTGCCTTTATAGCTCCATTGCGGGATGAATGCGGATGAAGCGATGGTATCTATTTCTGTGGAATC
>JAEUVW010000123.1 GCA_016786525.1 Chitinophagaceae bacterium | reverse complement strand
CAGGTCGTAGGCGCCATGGTGAGTACCACCGTCATCGCCGACCACTCCGCCCCTGTCCAGGCAGAAGATCACCGGCAGGTCCTGGATCGCCACATCGTGGATCACCATATCGTAGGCCCGCTGCATAAAGGAACTGTAGATGTTGCAGAACACCTTCATGCCCTGGGTCGCCAGGCCGGCACTCAGCGTTACCGCATGTTGTTCGGCTATGCCTACATCCAGGGCCCGGTCCGGCATCTTTTCCATCATGATCTTCAGCGAACAGCCGGAAGGCATGGCCGGGGTAATGCCCATGATCAGCGGGTTCTGTTCCGCCAGCTCTACAATGGTATGGCCAAACACATCCTGGTATTTGGGCGGTTCGGGTTTGGTCGGTATCTTTTTATTGATCTGCCCGGTCACTTTATCAAACAAGCCGGGAGCATGCCAGAGGGTCTGGTCCTTTTCTGCCAGGTCATATCCTTTTCCTTTTACCGTTTTGATGTGCAGCAGTTTCGGGCCGGGAATGTCTTTCAGGTCCTTCAGGGTTTCGACCAGCTTCAGCACATTGTGCCCGTCAATAGGGCCGAAATAACGCAATCCCAGCGCTTCGAACAGGTTGCTCTGGCGCGAGATCATCCCTTTCAATCCGGCACCCAGCTTGCCCGCCATTTCCCGCTGAAACTCGGGATAAGGAAGCTTACCCAGCAGTTTCCACACATCTTCGCGCAGTTTGTTGTAGGTAGGTGAGGTGGTGATGTCGGTCAGGTATTCCTTCAATGCCCCTACGTTAGGGTCTATAGACATGTTGTTGTCGTTCAGGATCACCAGCAGGTTGGCATTGCTGACCCCTGCATGGTTCATCGCCTCAAAAGGCAGACCCGCCGTCATGGCGCCGTCTCCGATAATGGCCACATGGTGCCTGTGGCTTTCCCCTTTGTATTTTGAAGCGATCGCCATACCCAGGGCGGCGGAAATAGAAGTGGAGGAATGGCCTACCCCAAATGCATCATACTCGCTTTCATCTATTTTAGGAAAGCCGCTGATGCCACCGTAGCGGCGGTTGGTGTGGAACACATCCCTGCGTTCTGTCAGTATTTTATGCCCGTAAGCCTGGTGGCCGACGTCCCAGACCAGCTTATCGTCGGGCGTATGGAAAATATAGTGCAGGGCTACGGAAAGCTCTACAACGCCCAGGCTGGCCCCGAAATGACCACCGTTCACACTCACACTGTCGATAATAAACTGGCGCAATTCGTTGCACACCTGCTGCAGATCCGACTTACCTAATTTCTTCAGGTCGTCGGGATTGTTGATCTGGCTCAGGAGCGGTCCTGGGGTTATTTTTTCCATCAAAAAACGGGGTATAAAAAAGGGTTGGCCAAAGCTAAAAAGATCTGTTCAGAAATATACGATAAAAATCACAAATTTTTAGTTAAACAAAGCAGGCAAACAGGCTTCCCCATTGAATTTCATATGGTCCGGGGGCCGGGAAAAGGATAAATCCGTTTAAATATTTTCAGGCCAGCATTCTTTGAACTAACTTGCAATACCTTTTCCATTTACAACAAGATACGTTCAACAAGATAACCTGTGAGCAGAGAAAGCATATCGTTATTCGACATTTTCAAGATCGGCATTGGGCCCAGCAGTTCCCACACACTTGGCCCCTGGCGGGCAGCGCTGCGCTTCCTGGACAGTATAGAGCAGCAATACGGCATAGAGCAGCTCAGCGCTGTAAAGGTTTTGCTGTACGGTTCATTGGCCAAAACGGGTAAAGGACATGGCACGGATGTGGCCGTCATCCTCGGCCTGTGCGGGGAAGATCCTGTGACATTCGACGTGAATGAAATCAACCCGCGTATCCGGCAGATCGGCGAACAGAAGCAGATGAAACTGGGTGGCCACAAAACGGTCCCTTTTGACCCGACGGTCTCCGTCGTCTTCCTGATGACCGAAAGCCTGCCTTTCCACCCCAATGCACTGACCTTCCTGTGTACGCTGGCAGACGGGCGGGAGCTGGCGGAGACATACTACTCCATAGGCGGTGGTTTTGTGGTGAAAGAAGGCGAAAGTAACAGTTCCAGCCTCAACCACGACCTGCCCTTCCCGATCGAAAAGTCGGCAGACCTCCTGCATTGGTGCATCAAATCAGGCCTGAGCATTGCCGAAGTAGTGATGGAAAACGAGCATGCCTGGCGGCCGGAAACCGCAACCAGGTCGGGGGCCATGAAAATATGGGAAACCATGCGTGACTGTATTTACCGTGGTTGTCATATCGGCGGTATATTACCCGGCGGGCTGAATGTAACCCGCAGGGCGGCTGCGCTGAACAAGCGCCTGCTGAACGGCCGTACCTACAGCAATTACGATGAATGGATACAGGCCATCCGCGAAGGCGGGTCCGGATTCCAGTATACGCTGGACTGGGTCAGCTGCTTTGCCCTGGCCGTCAATGAAGAAAATGCCGCGTTCGGTCGTGTGGTTACGGCACCGACGAACGGGGCCGCGGGAGTGATCCCTGCCGTATTGCAGTATTTCGTGGTTTTTTGCGATGGGTATAGCGAAGAGAAGATCCTGAATTATATGCTGACAGCCTCCGAGATCGGCAGTATTTTCAAAAAGGGGGCTACCATTTCTGCCGCTATGGGCGGATGCCAGGCTGAGATCGGCGTTTCTTCAGCTATGGCTGCAGCCGGGCTGACCGCCGTACTGGGCGGTACGGTAAAACAATGCCTGCAGGCTTCGGAAATTGCCATGGAGCACCACCTGGGCCTGACCTGCGACCCTATTGCAGGCCTGGTACAAGTGCCCTGCATCGAGCGCAATACCATGGGTTCCATCAAAGCCATCACGGCCTCACAACTGGCGCTGCAAAGCAACCCCGATAATGCACGGGTATCGCTGGACGCCGTGGTGAACACCATGTGGGAAACGGCCCTGGATATGAACTACAAATACAAGGAAACCGCAGAAGGCGGACTGGCGACCAACATCCCGATCAGCCTCAGCGAGTGCTAGTTATTTTTTACAATTCTTTACCATCTGTCCAGGCCTGTGTGTCGTAACTTTAGCATTATGCGTCATACATCAATGGTTACAAGCGTGCTGGCCGGGTGCTTTTTGCTCCTGTCTTTCAGCCAATGCAGCAATGCACAACAGAAAAAAAGTACAATGGAAAATAAAACACACAACAATAACCCCTACTACTCCCGTACGGATACACAGAAACTGAATGTGACCAATGCCGAATGGAAGAAAATACTGGCCCCGGATGTGTACAATGTAGCACGTGAAAAAGGGACGGAATACGCATTCTCCGGGAAATATTACAAAACCGATGCCAAAGGCACGTATTACTGCGCGGTCTGCGGGAATCCCCTGTTCCGCTCCGGTGCCAAGTTTGCCAGCGGCTGCGGTTGGCCCAGCTTTTACGAAGCCCTGGGCAGCAACAGCGTGCGTTATGAAAGCGATTATTCGCACGGTATGGACCGGACAGAAGTATTGTGCAGCCGCTGCGATTCCCACCTGGGGCATATCTTCGACGACGGACCTGCTCCCACCTACAAACGTTTTTGTATGAACAGCATTGTGCTGGATTTTGTACCGGACGACCCGAATGCGAAATGACGAAAAAACAACGGTATGATTATATCCTGAACTGGTTTCAGCACCATATGCCGGAAGCGGAAACTGAATTGCTGTACGACAACGCTTTCCAGCTGCTGGTAGCAGTGATCCTGTCTGCGCAATGCACAGACAAACGGGTGAACATGACCACGCCCTATATCTTTGCCCGCTACCCCGATGCCCCCAGTTTGGCCAAAGCAACATTTGACGACCTGTTCCCGATCATCAAAAGCATCAGCTACCCCAACAACAAGACCAAACACCTGATCGGCATGGCGCAAATGCTGATGGACAAATTCGGCGGTGAGGTGCCTCATACGGTAAAAGAATTGATCGAATTGCCTGGTGTTGGCCGAAAGACGGCCAATGTGATCACCTCGGTGATCGACGAACAGCCCAATATGGCCGTAGATACGCACGTGTTCCGGGTGTCGGCCCGAATCGGCCTGACAACAAATGCCAAGAATGTATTGCAGGCAGAGAAACAACTGATCGCACACATCCCGAAAGACCAGGTTCATATTGCACACCATTGGCTGATCCTGCACGGCCGCTATATCTGCGTGGCCCGGAAGCCTAAATGCGAGATCTGCCCCATTACTGAGGCATGCAAGTATTATGCGGTCAATGTTGCCCCAAGCTTGTGAGATAAGAAAACCGATATGGTTTTTGAAACTTTACAAGTTATAGCAGGATTTCAGCTATATTTTCCGGCGTGACAGCATGAAACCTGTGATTGGGATAAGATGAAGAAAATGTTTTACTCAGGCGGATTTTCGCTTTGCTGTTCCATTTGATTTCATAGGCATTGAGGTAACCATCCTGCTCAATCAGTAAGTCTATTTCCTGCTGATCTGCGGTTCTCCAAAAGAAAAATTTTCCAAATCCTCCATCGTACTGATTTTTCTTCCAAAGTTCTGAAATGATATAATTTTCCCATAATGAGCCTACGTCGTTTCTTGTTTCCACAGGCCTGAAATCATTAATCAATGCGTTTCTGACACCATTGTCGTAAAAATACACTTTCTTCCCTTTCCTTAATTCTTTCCGTACATTTTGGGCATAGGAAGGTAAACGAAAAATAATAAACGCCTGTTCCAATATCTGAATGTAGTTTTCTATTGTCTCTCCTTTCAGTGCGAGCATATTGCCCAATTCGTGATACGAAACTTCGCTGCCCATCTGCAGGCTCAATGCCCTCAGCAGGTCAATTATTTTTTCTGGTTTTTTCAAGCCGCTCCACAACAAAACGTCTTTGTAGAGATAGCTTTCGCTCAATAAACGTAAGCGTAATTTCTGATCTTCGGTTGCCATTACAATTTCAGGATACGCTCC
>JAEUVW010000094.1 GCA_016786525.1 Chitinophagaceae bacterium | reverse complement strand
AGCGTGCTCCTTCTATCTGTACCCCCATGGGGTACGGGAAGCTGCCGGTATTGCCCGGCACCTTAAACGTGTTCCTGTTCACAGAAGGGCTGCTGCTGTTGAATATGGCTGTACCCCGTCCGTTATTATTAAAGGTGTTCTGGGATATGACCAGTTGCAGGCCGCTTTTTGCAGGCGTATAGATCGCATTCACACCATATTTGAGGTTGCTGAATGAATTTCCGCTGCCCAGGGTGCCGATACAGTTGCCCGCCGCATCCAGGGCACTGCAGCTGGCCTGTATGCGTGCTCCCGCATCTGACAGTAATATTCCCATCGGCCTGTGGTCAAAAGGATACTTCGTATCTATGGTAAATGTATTGTCTTCGAAATTTACTTTGTTCACATTCCATGCGGCAAAAAAGTTGTCTGAGGGCATAGGCGACCCGTCCGGATAGATATACATACAGGGGTCGGCCATATTGCTATCGCAGATAAAAGTATTGCCGCCAAAGTATCCGCTTGTGGTACCGGGAGTAGGGTTATTCTGATAATTGACCGAGAACCGGCAGTTTTTGAACGTGGAGCCCGAAGCGAAGACCGTTCCTCCGCCAAACCAACCATAACTGTTGTACCGCGTAGAATACGTATAGGCGTCTATGTTGGGAGAGAACGTAGAACTTGTGGGGGCATGTTGGGTCAGGGTGGCGCGGTAAGCCTCTGCTACCATTACTCCAATTCTCGCATCTGCTATAGTGCTGTTATTGAGCCTGAGTATCCCTTTGGCTGAGGTGCCTGTATTCCCCTGTATCACAATACCATCCCACATCATACGACCGCAGGCATCCATGCCTTTTAAGGTAGAGTTGTTGATCTCCAGCTCCCCGCCAGGGTCTACGACTATACCGATCTGCCGACCATCGCTGTTGCGTAGACCGAAATCGCAATAGTCCCACATATGATCGCTTGCCGCAAACTTTATTGTAGAGTTATTGATCGTGAGCTTGGCTCCGGGCCTGATAACGATCTTACTGGCTATATAACGGGTGCCGGCGGACCATGTGGTGTTTGTGGCAATATCCAGCTGCTGTCCGAAAAGATGGTAATTTGACTTACCGAACGTTGACGCGCATTCCGGCGCAAATTTGGTGACGCTGAAGTTGTCATCTTCAGTGTTTTGATTTACTGTTCTGTCTCCACCTATGATGATGCCTCCATCTGCTGTCGCTGCCAGCGCAAAGAAACACATCGCATCTTCAGAGTGCGCATGGCAGGCCCGCCTCCAGTAATGCCCGGCTGTACTGTTATCGCCCGTTGCCAGCATATAGGCATCGTAATAATTGACCCCCATGCCGTAGTCTGTTGTTGAGCCGCCGATCACCAGTCGGCCGTTGGCCTCCTGTATGATACGGGGGTGGCAATCCTTACTGCCAAAGTGCCCCACATTCTTAGTGTAGCTTACGTTGTAGGAACTGGATGGATCGATCTTTAAAATATAACCATCCCCGTCCATGTAGTCGTCGTAATAATTTGACCCTGAGGGCCTGTTGGGGTCTACCACTCCTTTAACTCCGCCGTTTGAAGGGTCATTTCTGAATATGTAATGACCGTTGGTGCCCCCATAGGGGCCCCGTACATATATGCCGTTTATCAAAGCCAGGATAATAATCTTCCCATCCTGTGAAAGGATCATATCATAACCTCTTTCGTCGTTGTTGACATCATGACCGGCATCAGCCCTTAAATTGGCCGTCATAACAGGAGAAAGGTTGGCTGTAGCCATCGTGCGTGCCGTCAGCAAACCTGCTTCCGTGTAGTACAGAGAAGATGGATAATTAAGCGTAGTCTTGTTATACGTTGCATTATGCAGTACTGTGCTGAAATTGCTGGACAAACTGAGCAGCCATATATCTTTATTGTGCTTCGTCAATGTAACGGTATTACCGCTGTTGTTGGTACCGGAAACATTTGTATTGTCCCCGGACATACTCTTGTAGCCACTGGCATAGATGTTGTAGTTGCCTCCGCCGGTTGCCTGCACCAGCACCTTTTCAAAGAGGTTGTCTCCCGATGAATTGCCTGCAAAATAGCTTGCAGTGATGCTCATTGTAGATCTGCTGACCTTTGCAACAAATGCATTCCAGTAGGTGCCGGCACCTGCATCTCCTGCAATGATGTAATTATTGCCGGATGGATCCAGCGCTATGGAATAGGTGTGGCAGGGTGTGGCTCCCCCCATGTAGGTAGGTTGCAACAGAGCCTGATTGATGATGGTGCCGGCATCATCATATTCTACTAACAGGCTGGCATCACCTGCAGTTGTCGTGGTTACAAAGCCGATCGCCGCATAGCCCGATGATGTTTTTATGATCTGGTACAAACCTCCATAAGATTGACCGTCATAGGTCATACCATGACTGGACACACTGGTGATCTCTTTGGACCAGAGTATCCGTCCCAGGTTGTCCAGCTTAAAAAGAGAAGGCACAGTGTTCAGGTAGTAAGAGTATCCGGGGCGTATAATACGGTCAGTGGAAGTGTAGCCTGAAACCAGGTATTGGTTTTTATCATTGGGTAAAATAGAGAATACCCAATCGACCCCGCCTTCAGTACTGACTCTCCGGTCGCCATCAAAATGCCATTGCATGGCAATCGGCACATGGGGTTCAGGAACCTGCGCGCGGGTCTTAGAAAATAATGCTGCCAATACCACCTGTAAAGCGGTGCAAACGATGAGGTAAAAGACAGGGTAAGTGGTCTGTGTTTTTTTGAAAACGGGCATGGTTTGACATTTTTAACGGTTAATGAATAGTATCAGGTATAGGTTAGTCTGTTTCATCCTGGCTTCCCAGGGCCTGTTCCGGCATAGTGGTATTTCACGTTTCACTCCCCGTTCAGGAACAGGGTTTCTACGGCAATTCCATACTATTAAAGTTATATACGATTGGCCTGTTATTCCTGATTATTGAATAAAACATGCAGCTCACTCTATGAAACGTGTCTTTGACTTTATGACGACCTATTCCGTAAGGCCATAGAAGAACGATCTGTAACAGCGGCACCCTGGACAATGAAAAGCGGAGGACGGTCACTGAATTGTTTTGCCCGGACAAAGCCTGGCAAGCTGGCGAAAAGGGAATAGGCCCCAGACTGATCCTGAGCCGTGACTTTTGCAGAAAAATGCGCACCGCGATCTTATGCACCAGCCAGGACCATGTTGTTTTGAACAGTGACGATCAGCTTCCATTAAAAAAGCCCGCAAATCAAAGATTTGCAGGCTTTTGATCGCTTTTTGTGGAGCCGCCGGGATTCGAACCCGGGTCCAAACATATGCCCGATGAGCTTTCTACGTGTGTATCCTGTTATTGTTTGTCGGCAAGAGAGCAGGAAACAGTCCAACCAACCCTTTGCTTAGCTGCTTTGATTTCGCATCGGTGGCGCAGCAACACCTCAGCTATCCCTATTTTGTTTGATTTAGACGGCGGCTGCAGCTAAGGGCATGCTGCGTTGCGGCGGTCAAAATGGGTGACTAATCTCCGATTAGGCAGCCATGGCATACGTAGTATTGCCAGTTATTGTTCGAATCTTCAGATTTACGTGCTAATGATACAACGCACGACACGCTTACGCACCCTGCCTTATGCTGTCAAAACCAGTCGGCCCCGAACTGTTCCAGTCTTCCGAACATTGATCCGGGAAAGGTGAACTGCAAAGTTAATCAGTTAATTGGTTAAAAAACGTGAAAAGTAAAGAGATGAGAACTTATGGGGTGGGCAAAGGCTTTGCCTCTACCTTATTCAGCAGGTATAATTTTTTCCAGTGTACATAGCCGAAAATAGCCACCACAAACAGGAATACCGTCAGCAGCATGGTCACATAGAAGCCTTTATACACGAACAGGGGTATGGACACCAGGTTGGACACATTCAGCAGCAGCCAGTTCTCGACCTTACGCCGTGCCAGCAGCCACATGCCCGCGCAGGCGGTAGCCGATACAAAACCATCCCAGCCGGGGACGGTGGAAGGCGTTTGCAGCAGCAGCACATAAAACAGGCCCCATAGCGCGCCCACAATGCTGAAGGTGATGAACCAGTCGCGGCGGTTACAGACGCCGACCGGTACCGTTGCGCCTGAAGAGCGGCTCCTGCTCCAGTGCCACCAGCCGTACAGGGTCATCACGAAATAATATACATTCAGCAGGGCTTCGGCATACAGGCCCGCCTCGCGGCGCGACAACAGCCAGGCGTAGATACCCGTACTCACCAGGCCTGAAGGATATAAGAGAATGTGATTGCGTTGGGCAAACAAGACGCTGATTACCCCAAACAGCGCAGCGATCCACTCGGGGAGTTGCGTCGCCTTTACTTCTGCAATGAAATGCCGGATCAGTTCTTCCATCAGCTCAGCGCCTCCTCGGTTTGGTGGCGGAATAAGCGGGCATAACGGCCATTTTGCGCCATCAGCTCTTCATGTGTACCCTGTTCGGAGATCGTACCGTCCTGCAAGACAAGGATGCGGTCAAAATCCCAGCCACTGAAAATACGATGGGTAATGACGATGACCGTTTTGTCCCGCACATAGTGGCGCAGGTTCTGCAGGATGGTCTTTTCGGTACGCGTATCGACTGCCGAAAGGCATTCGTCCAGCAGCAATACCGGACTGTTTTTCAGCAGGGCCCGGGCCAGCACCATCCGCTGCTTTTGCCCTCCGGACAACATGACACCGCGCTCCCCGATGATCGTCTGGTAGCCGTCGCTGAAGTTTGCGATCTCCTTTTCCAGGTCGGCCAGGCGTGCCGCTTCATACACTTCGGCCTCCGTTGCGTCGTCCCTGCCGAATTTGATATTGTTGTATACCGTATCAGAAAATAAGAGAGCGTCCTGCGGCGTGTACGCAATATTCCTGCGCAGCGTACCAAGGTCAAACCTGCGGATATCCGTTCCATCCACAGACACGGAACCTTCCTGCGGATCGTACATGCGCAGCAGCAATTGCGCCAGGGTGGACTTTCCGCTGCCGGTCTCGCCGAGCACAATTACTTTTTGTCCCTTTTTTACCTCCAGCGAAAAATGATCCAGGGCTTTGATACCGGTATGCCGGTACGTAAAGCTCAGGTCCCGGAAAGACACGTCGCCGTGCACTTCAGGACTAAGCGCCTGCTGCGGATTGCGGATGTCCGGCTCCGTGTGCAGGAATTCGTCTATACGTGCCTGCGAGGCCGCTGCACGCTGCACGGTACTGGCCACCCAGCCGATAATGAACATCGGGAACATCATCAGGTTGATGTAGATCACAAATTCCGCGATATTGCCTGCTGTGGCTTTGCCGATGATGGTAAAGTAACCGCCCACCAGTATGGTGCTGATCATGCTCAGGCCGATAAAGAGGTTCATGGCCGGGAAGTAGATCGCCTCCGTCAGCGCCAGGTTTACTGTACTGTCCCGGTAGGCTTTGGAATTGTTGACGAAGAAGCGGAGCATGTTCTGCTCCTGGACAAAGGATTTGATGACCCTGATACCGGAAAAAGACTCCTGTGCGGTGGTCGTCAGGTCGGAGAGCTGCGCCTGTATCTGTTCGCTTTTTTTATAAATGATCTTGTTGACCAGGTAGATGATCAGGCCCAGGATGAACAGGGGCACGATGACGCAGACGGTCAGCAGGGCATTCACCCGCAGCATGCCCCAAAGGCATAATACAGTCAGCACCACAAGGTTCACCGTGTACATAATCGCCGGGCCGGTAAACATACGCACCCGCGACACGTCTTCCGAAAGCCGGTTCATCAGGTCGCCGGTAGCATGGGTCTTAAAAAAGTGGGTATCCAGCTCCTGGTAGTGTTTGTAGATTTCCGCTTTCTGGTCGTACTCGATATGCCGCGACATCACAATGATGGTCTGCCGCATGAAGTACATAAAGATGCCCCGCAGCAAGGCCAGGGCCAGCAACAGCAAGCCGTACTGCAGCACCTGGCCGAAAATATGGTCTTTCATCGCCGTCTTTTCCGCTTCACTGCCCAATTGCCGGTAAGCCGGTATCTGCTGCTGCACATAGTCGATGACCTCGCGCACCACCTTCGGCGAATAGACCGCGAAAATATTGGAGACCGCAACGAAAAGGATACCGGAGATCAGCCGCCATTTGTGCCGGATGAAATATTTATTGATCGTGGCCAGCTTTTTCATAGAATGCTTCGCAAATGTAGCAGATATACTCCGTACGGCAGCTTCCCAATCCGCTACAATCAAAATCCCCTGCTATGAAAACACAGCAGGGGATTTCCGGGTAATGATGTAAATTATTTTCCTTTTACAGCCGCTTTCTTCGGAGTAATGGCATCCTTCAGTTGCTTGACAAAAGCATCGTTCGGATCTATTGCAGAAATCTTGTCAATGTACACCTGTGTCTGCGCTTTATCCCCTTTATTGTAGTAGTACAGGGCCAGGTATTGGTACGCTTTGTTCAGGTCCGGACCTTTTTTCGTGTAGTCTTTGGTATCCGGGATGTTCAGCCAGTCGTTGAAGAAAGGCAGTGCGTCGCCGTTCTTTCCTTCATTGTCGATAGCCGCAGCTACACGACCCTGCCAGTAAGGCGCTGAAGGTTGCTCTGGGTATTTGGCACGCATAGCGGCGAATGCTTTTGCTGCATCAGCATATTGCTTGCCATAGTACTTGTACAGGCCCCAGTTGAAGTAATCCAGCGCTTTTGTATTCGGGTTTTCTACAGCAATCTTTCCATACCATTCCCCTGCTTTTGCATAGGCCTGTTCATTCTTTTGTGCCACAAAGCCTTCTGCGATCTGGCGGTACAGTTCGGATTTGTCTTTCGAAGTATCCGTTGCCACAGCTTTATTGTAATATGTATCCGACTCTTCTACTTTACCGTTCTGGCTCAGAATTTTAGCATAATACATATAGTCTGAAGGCAATACTTTCTTAGGGTCCTGCTTCGCGAAGAACTTATCCATGTTGATCAGGGCATTGGCGCTGTCGTTGATCTCGGACTGGCTGTAGCCGATAATGCGGTACATGTACGGCTTTTCAATACCGGCGGAGATCAGGTCCTGCATTTCTTTGATCGCTTCAGGATAATGCTTGGACAGGAACAACAGGTTGGCATGCTGTATCTTATCTTCTGCAGAATTGTCGGAACGCTTCAGGTATTCATCACTGTTTTGTTTGGCCAGCTCATATTTGCCTACGTAGAAATAAGCATTGGCCAGGTCGCGGTACGGCAGCGGGTTGGTCGGGTCAGCATCTTTGGCACGTGCATAGTTGACCAGGGCACTATCGTATTTGCGTGCGGCATACCAGAGTTTACCGATACGGCTGTAGGCCAGGGAGTTTTTTGGGTCTTTTGCGATCACGTTCTCATAACTGCTCATGGCTTTACCACCACCGTTGTCCAGTTGCTGGGCAGCGTCGCCGAAAGCTATTTTCAGGTCCAGGTTTTCAGGAGCCTTCTCAATAGCCTTATTGTAATACTCCAAGGCCATAGTAGGGTTACCGCCATCGGCGCTCAGCGCATCAGCGGCGAATTTCTGGGGTTCCCAGTCTTTTTTCTTTGCTTTAGCAGCAGCTTCCAGGGCCTTTGTCGTACCTTCTGTCTTCTTGCCCTCAGCAAAATCGATACGGGCCAGGCCAGCAATATTTGCGGCATCCTCCGGGAACTTCAGGAAGGTTGCCCTTGCTGCATCTTTTTTCTCATCGCCCAGTTGGGCCAGACCCAGGTAGTAGTTGGCGCGGGGGTTTGCTGCAGCCAGGGGTTGCAGGATCTTTTGCGCGGTTTCATAACGCTCATAGTGCAGCATTTTGATGCCTTCTTCCACAGACTGTGCCTGTGCACCGAATGTGATACCCAGTACCGAAGCGACCAGGATTGCTTTTTTGTTATTCATCATTGTCATTAAAAAATTTTGCGTAGTGCTTTTTCTATAGGTAAGTGTATTTTATTGTTGATTTGTTTCTGTATTGATGGCAGCCTCACGGATCACCAGGCTCATCCTCATGGGTACTAAACGCGCTTTGCCCAGGATCAATTGTCCTACGTCGGAAGCCAGGAAGTTGCTGAAACCGGTAGCCAGTCCGGGGTAGGTTTCATTTTTGATATAGGTCATTTTACGCACCAGGGGGTAATGCTTGAGCGCAATATCTGCCTGGTAAGGCTGGTAAAACTGCTGCAGGCTATCGTTCATGATGCCTGCTATTTTCACATGCGTCGTAAAGCGTTCTGCGGTAGAGTCAATGGTATCGCTGATATAACTCAGGCCTACAAAACCGATCGCGCTGGGGTTTTTGACCACATAGTCAATCACGGCTTCATTACTTTTTGCGGCATAAATATCTTTGCCGACCGGCTCCCCGCGCATCAGCGAATCGGTGATGTACTTCAGGGTGCTGGAGCCCGCATTATCGAATACGACCGTATATTTTTTAGCAAACTGGCCGCCGATAATCCCTTTCAGCTGCGTTTTGCTGAACAAAGTATCTTTTGCGTCTTTGGCCAGTACCACAGCAATGGCATCTTTTGCCAGCACCAGGCTGGAAGGCACATTTTTCGTTTCCAGGCAATAATTTTTTTCTGCTTCGGTAAGCTCGCGCGACACGACCACCAGCTTTACTTTGCCTTCGAGGTAGTCTTTTATGGCTTCTGCCTCCGGTTTGTACTGTACCGACACCTTAGCCTCAGGGTAATTGCTCATAAACACCTTTACCTCCTGCTCCATTACCGGCTTGTATGTTTCATCAACAGAAATGGTCAGCGCTCCTGAAGTAAGCGTATCTGTTACTTTAGGTGTTTTGTCTTCACCACAGGCTGCAAATAACAAAGAACTGCATAAAAAGATATTAAGTTTTTTCCAATACTGCATCATTGCAAGTTTAGACATTATTTTTTAGAGGAGGTTTGCATCAGGGCCGAATCTAACAGAAGTTTAACGTCAAAACTAATACAGAAACGGCTCTTACCGGTTTGGGCCTATAAATGGTAACCAAAATTTATTGTTGTCTGTTGATCAACCGCAGGTCTGTAATGCCTCTCCAAAGCCTGAAAATCCCGTACAGGGAAAGCAGGATGCTCATACCATACACGGCCGGTTCGGAAAGATCAATGCTGCCGAATCTTTTGACATAAAAGATCAGGAAACCAAACAAAAGATACACGATACCCATCCCGATGTGCATCCAGGCCCTCCATTTGGGAGGTGTATCCGTTCCTTTACTTTCGTAATTGCTCATAGCCTTGTTTTTTAATAATTAAAGTTGCAAAGGTAAATGCTTCTGCAATTCCTTATAAACATTAGACCCGCCGCGTGCAAGAATCCATAAATCAGGCTGCGCTAATGCCGAACTGGCGCAGGTGGTGCCGGGCATGCTTATCCAGCAGGTGTACGGTCATCGGGTAGTCCAGCCGGCCAAAGAAAGGGCTGGCCACCGTCAATTCACGGTTTTGCTCAAAAGCCCGGAACAATTCATCTACAGCCCGTTCTACGTCCGTCACGGCTGCCGCATAGTCACTGAAAACACAGGGCCTGGGTGTATTGCCCAGTATCGGGTTCGGTGTATTGTCTTTGAATGGCTTCTCGCTCAGGATAAACTGGCGCAGTTTTTCCAATGAATCTTGCGTATAAAAGATCTCGGCGACAACAGGATTGCCATAGCCCAGGCGTATATATTCCGCCATATGTTCGGCCATCTGCTGCGGGTTCATTTTCCCGAATAAGGGCTGCGCTGCAGGGGCTATGGTCCGCAAAGCGGAAACGAAACCTTCACGCAGGAATTGTTCTTTTAAGGGCAGGTTTTCTATCATAAGGGCAAAAGTAACCTTTCACAGAGAAAGTGACCGCCCGCAGGAAATGCTATTCGTAGGCATAATACCAGCCGTGTTTCACGGTGCGGGAATGCTTTTCTCCGGTAAAATACAGGTAATCGTGCCTGTTGCGCCAATGGTAGATATACTGCCGGCCTTCCTTTTCGTCCGCTTTGCCCATGATCTTCCGGACCTGGCATTTCCGGCTTCCCTCCAGGCGTGTGCCCAACACTTCCATAATCCTCATCAAATCGCTGCTGAAATGGTCGCAATCGCTGCATTTCAGCGATTTCAGCCTTTTATATTCCTGTCCGAGGCGGTGCAGGTCAAGGGTATCCCAGCGCCCGGCGGTGTAGAAAGAACGGCAACACTGAACGTTGTTAAAAGTATCCTGGGCGGCACAGGAAAGACCACAAAGCATCAAAACACTGAATAAAAGGAGTACAGGCCTGCGCACAATAGGGTTTATTTTCCTTAAAAATAACAATAAACCGGGTATCACCAGCCTTCATCCGGCAACAGGCCCGCTTCCCGAATAGCACACTTTGCAACAAGCTTTTGGAATGATGCGGACGGCGGTCTAATTTTGTTGTACCGGAACGTAAAGTACCGCTCAACACATGACAAAAAGAGAAACTATACTGCAACTGCTGGAGAACAGGATCATGATCATCGATGGTGCAATGGGCACTATGATCCAGCGCCACAAGCTGGAAGAAGCAGATTACCGCGGTACAGAGTTCAAAGACTGGCACCTGGACCTGAAGGGCAACAACGACCTGCTCTGCCTCACACAACCCCAGATCATCGAGGGCATCCATAAACAATACCTGGATGCCGGTGCAGACATTATAGAAACCAATACCTTCAATGCCCAGAGCGTATCCCTGGCCGACTACGAGATGCAGCAGCTGGCCGACCGCATCAACCGCGCAGCGGTAAAGGCGGCGCGTGCAGCTGTAGACCAATACAAAGCCGGACACCCCGGCGCAGAGAAATTTGTTGCAGGCGCCATAGGCCCCATGAACAAGACCCTGTCCCTGTCGCCGGACGTCAACAACCCCGGCTACCGCGCCATTACCTTCGATGAAGTGGCTGCCGCCTACTACGAGCAGATCAGGGCACTGGACGAAAGCGGCGCCGACATCCTGCTGGTCGAAACAATTTTCGATACGCTGAACGCGAAAGCTGCGGTATATGCTATAGAAAAATATTTCCGCGATACCCAAAAGGAAAAACTGCCGGTGATGATATCGGGCACCATCACCGATGCTTCGGGCAGAACATTGAGCGGGCAGACCCTGGAAGCTTTTTATACCTCCATGATGCACGCCAACCCGGTCAGCATTGGACTGAACTGCGCGCTGGGTGCGGAACAGATGCGCCCGCACATCGAAGAACTGGCACAACTGGCAGATTGCTATGTGAGTGCGTACCCCAATGCGGGCTTACCCAATGCGATGGGCGAGTATGATGAAACACCGGAAGAAACGGCAAAAATTGTCGGCTCTTTTGCTGCAAACGGCTGGGTGAACCTGGTTGGCGGCTGCTGTGGTACGACCCCGGATCATATTGCGGCGATTGCCGGCGTGATGAAAAGCCAGGCTCCGCGCAGGCTTGCAGAAACGGCCTAGCGGAATGATTCCATCCCACGAGGGGATCTGCAGCAGGGCATACACAAGCCCGGGCGGCTTGTAACAGAGGCCTGCGGCATGACATGCTGAAAAGCACCTTCATACCCTCCAGCGCCACTACCCCGGCAATGGTCCGAAAGACAGAAAGCTTATGCTCTTACTGGATATATTGCCGCAGCGAATCCAGGGGCTGGAAGCTGTTGGTCGTTTTGATCAGGCGGTGTGTTTTACCGTCATAAATATTGATCTGCGGCATTTCTTCATAGCGGTACAGCTTTTCAATAAGCCGCGCACTATCTACCGATACCGTCATCACGTCTTTTACGTCACTGAAGCGCGTATTGGACTGGAAGTAACCGATATTGGCCACCTGCACAGGTGTGGCGATCAGCAGGATTTTGCTTTTTTGAAACAGCGCAATATGCTCTTTGAACAGCATGGTCTGGTCTTCGCAATGCTCGCAGGTAGGATTGAACATCATGACAAAAAGATTGCCACCCGTCTCCAGCACATCGGTGGTGATTTCCTTATTCTCGTGGTTATAGATCCTGAATTTGGGCAAAGGCGCATTGAGCTGCTTATAATCAAATTTTACCTTTGTTTCCTCCGGCCAGGGACGCAATGCTGCAGAGCCGGGCACCGTGAGCAGGTACGGATTTTTCTGGGCCACGGCAGACAGGGAAAAGCAAAGCAAACAGGCGAATAGTAGTAAATTGCATTTCATTGTTCCAGGAGTTTATTTATATAAAATAAGCGGTAACGAAAGTAACGCATCATATCCAATATTCTGTTGCCGCTCCATGTAAAATTATGACAAAGCATATCCCCCTTGCCGAGCGCATGCGCCCCCGTTCCCTGCAGACCTTTATCGGCCAGCAGCACCTTGTGGGCGAAGGCAAAGTACTGGCGCAGATGATCGCCCAACGCAGTGCGCATTCCATTATCTTCTGGGGACCACCCGGCGTAGGCAAGACTACGCTGGCACAGATCATCGCCAACTCCCTGGACCTTCCTTTTTACACACTCAGCGCCATAGACAGCGGGGTAAAGGAAGTCCGCGCCGTCATCGAAAGAGCCCGGATGGACGGCAAGGCCCTTTTGTTCATAGACGAATTGCACCGCTTCAACAAGGCCCAGCAGGACAGCTTACTGGGCGCTGTCGAACGCGGCATCATTACCCTAATCGGGGCCACCACCGAAAACCCTTCTTTTGAAGTGATCGGCGCCCTGCTCAGCCGCTGCCAGGTGTATGTGCTGCAACCCTTGCAGGAAGAAGAACTGAAAGCATTGGTCGTGCAAGCCCTGGAGCAGGATGTGATCCTGAAGCAGCACCAGATAGAGGTCAGTGAATGGGAAGCCCTGCTGCAGCTCAGCGGCGGCGATGCCCGTAAACTGCTGAACCTCATCGAGCTGATCTTTTCTGCCCTGCCGGATGGGAACGGAAGCATCACCAATGCCCTGGTGCAGGATGTGGTGCAGCAGAAAATGGCCCTTTATGACAAAAGCGGCGAACAGCATTACGACATTATTTCAGCCTTCATCAAGTCCATGCGCGGCAGCGACCCCAACGGGGCTGTATATTGGCTGGCCCGCATGATCGAAGGAGGCGAAGACCCGAAATTCATTGCCCGCCGCATGCTGATCCTGGCCTCCGAAGACATCGGCAATGCAAACCCCAACGCCTTGCTGCTGGCGACCTCCACCTTCCAGGCGGTAGAAATGATCGGCTACCCGGAGTGCCGCATCATCCTGTCGCAGACAGCCATTTACCTGGCAAGCTCGACGAAAAGCAATGCTTCCTATATGGCTATCGGCAAAGCACAAAGCACCGTGCGCCAGACAGGAGATCTGCCCGTACCCATGCACCTGCGCAATGCCCCGACCAAGATGATGAAAAACATGGGCTATGGCAAAGAATACCAATATGCACACGACCACCCGGGCAATTTCGTACAACAGGAATTCCTGCCGGAAAAAATCAGCAATACTAAATTTTACGAGCCGGGAGACAATCCTGCCGAAGAGCGCAGCAGGCAATCCCTGCGGCAAAACTGGCAGGAAAAATACGGCTATTGACGCCTGCTTCGTTTATGACAATTGCATTACATTTGCCCAGTAAAAAAACAAAACATCATGGTACACGCCCATAGTTTCCTGCGCTGGATCGTCCTGATCCTCGCCTTGCTGACAATTATTAAAAGCTATAGTGCCATGAGCAGCAAAAGGAGCTTTACCCCCGGCGACCGCAAAATGCCCCTGTTCTTTATGATCTCTATGGACATTCAGCTGCTGCTGGGACTGGTGCTGTACTTTACCGGGGCATGGGGCGTTAAGAACATACAGAACCAGGGCATGGGCAATGTAATGAAAGACAGCATCAGCCGCTTTTTCGCCATCGAACACACCATAGGCATGTTGCTGGCGGTGATCTTCGCGCACGTAGCTTATTCTGCTACCAAGAAAACAGGCGACGACACGGCTAAATTCAAGCGCATCTTTATCTTCTCCCTGTTGTCCCTGCTGGCTATCATGCTTTCTATACCCTGGCCGTTCCGCGAAGCGGGCCGTCCTTTATTCCCGGGCATGTAAGCCAGGCTTATGGTCAGGAAATTCGTACAGCCTTTTTATACTACTTATATTATTTGCATGTTTGGGGCAACACTGTTTATCGTGTTGCCCTTTTACCTGCTGCTCAGTCTCCCGAAAACAGCGCAAAGCCGGAAGGCAATGTGGGCCCTGACCCGGCTATGGTCGAAAGTCTGGCTGCTGCTGGCCGGCATGCCGGTACGCCGCTACGGCCGTTTCCCTGAAGCAGGCCGCTTCATCATCATCTCCAACCATGTCTCTTACCTGGATGCCATTGTGATCTTCAGCATCCTGCCCCGCTACTTCCGCCCCCTGGCCAAAGCGGAGATTGCCCAGGCCCCTTTATTCGGATTTATTTACAGCCAGATCGCCTTACTGATCGACAGGAACTCCGCGCACAGCCGGGCAAAAAGCACCAAGCTGATGTGGCGTACCTTAGCAGAAGAATGCGATGTCTTTATCTTTCCCGAAGGCACCTTCAACGAAACGCAGGAACCGATGAAATCTTTTCATGACGGGGCCTTTCGCATGGCGGTCAAAACAGGAGTGCCCATTTTGCCCATCATCCTGCCGGATACAAAACGGCGCTGGCACTACAGCCATTGGTGGAAATTAAGCCCGGGACGAAACCGCGCCTGCATTCTGGAACCCGTGCCGGTAGAAAAGGATGTTACTGAGCTGGTGCAGCTGCGGGAACAGGCAAGAAGGCTGATGGCTGCAGTGCAGACTAATTTACAATAAGCGTTTTACTAGCGTTATTTACATAATTGAATTTAAAGTCTTACATTAAAATCATGTAAGCATTGGGGCAGATCATGAAAGGGCCACCTATAGTATTTGGTGTAATATGCACCCGGTATGAGTATGCCTCATAAGACCAGATCACATTTATGCGGAAATTTTTTAAAATCACCCTTTACATTATTGGCAGCATACTGCTGCTGATCGTTATTGCGGTACTCTTTCTCATTAGTCCCCCGGGGAAACAATTTGTACGCAAGCAGGCCCTGGCCTTCCTCAGGGGAAAGCTGAAGACCGAAGTGCAGATCGGCGAAATCGTCTACTCGCTGCCTAAAATGGTGGGCCTGAAAGGCGTGTTGCTGAAAGACCGGCAAAACGACACCCTGCTCGCTATGGGCCTGCTGAAAGTAGACATTGACCTGCTGAAACTGATCAACAGCAAAGTGTCGGTGAATGATCTGGTGCTGGAAGATGTATATGCGTATGTACACCGCAACAAGCCCGACACGAACTATAATTTTACCTACATCATTGACGCCTTTGCGTCGAAAGACACCAGCAGCAAACCCAAAGACACCAGTGCATCCTCCCCCCTCGTATTTGATGTGGGCACCCTGCGCCTCAGCAACATCCATATCCGCTTTGCCGACCAGACGGGGGGCATAGACCTGGCCGCCGACCTGAAAAAGCTGAACATAAAAATGAGGGAACTGGATCCGGCAAAAATGGTCTTCCGCCTGAAAAGCCTGAAGGTCGAAGGATTGCAAACACGCTTCGCACAAGACACTTCGCTGATCGTGAGCAACGATACCACTACATCCGAACTCCCCACGCTGGCGGCAGACGAGCTGGACCTGAAAGACATTGCGTTTACATTTCAGAGCAGCCTGAATCATATGCTCTTTGACCTGCAGCTCAGCCACCTGCTGGCCCACCCGGACAATATAGACCTGAACCGGCAGACCCTGGCCATCAAAGACCTGCAACTGGATAAGACCCGCTCGAAAATTGTGCTGGGCAAATATTCCCCGGTACCCGAAAAAGCGGAAGAGGTCATCGACACCCTGGACCAGCAGGGCTGGACGGTTACTGTAGGCAGGATCGGCCTGGAGGACATTGATTTCATCATGGACAATAAGAACATGCCCAAAGTAAAACAAGGCATGGATTATGGGCACCTGGGCATTTCGGCCCTGCGCTTCAATGCAAACGATGTCCGCTATTCAGACGACGCCATTTCAGGCGACATCCGCCACCTTTCCGTCAAAGAGAAAAGCGGCCTGGAGCTGCAGGAATTGCGCACCCGTTTCTTCTACAGCGATACTGCAGCCAGCCTGCAGGGCTTGTATGTAAAGACCCCTTATACTATACTGCAGGACAACATACAGGCAAAATACCCCTCCATCGCTTCCTTAAGTACCGATGCGGGCAAAATGCAATTGGGCATACGCCTGGAGAAAAGCGTGATCGGCATGCAGGACGTATTGCTGTTTGCACCACAGCTCCGCGAGCAGGAAATGTTCCGGCGTTATGCCCACGAATCCGTTAAACTGGATGCTGAGTTGAACGGTTTTATGAATAACCTGGACATCAGCAGGTTGCATATAACTGCATTGCGGAATACCGAACTGGACCTGAAAGGCAAACTCAGTGGTTTGCCGGATGCGGATAAACTACGATACACACTGGATCTGAAAACAGTACGTTCATCCAGCCGCGACCTGGATCCTTTACTGCCTGCCGAAACCCAAAAAAATGTACGCCTGCCGGATGCCTTCAATATTGCCGGCAAACTATCCGGAACGGCTAAAGATTATTACCCTGACCTGGTACTCAACAGTACGGACGGCAATGCCGTCATTAAAGGCATGCTGGCCCTGTCCGGCGGCAGTGGCAAAGAAAGGTATGATCTTGCTGTGCAGACACGCGCGCTGAACGTAGGCCGTATTATCCGCAGGGATAAGCTGCTGGGGCCCATTACGGCCAACCTGAAGGTGAAAGGCAGCAGTTTTGACGTCAAACAAATGACCGCCAACATCAACGGTTCGGTACAATCGGCGCTGGTGAAAGGCTATGCCTACCGCGACATCTCCTTCGATGGAAAAATGGCGGCACAACAGGGTAATTTCAACCTGCTTTCTGCAGACCCCAACGCCCGCCTGCGCCTGGATGCCACAGCCGACCTGCGCAACAAGTATCCATCCTTCCTGGCCGACCTGGTCATCGACAGCATGGACCTGCAGGCCCTGCAATTGTACAAAGACCAGATGAAGGTACAGGCGGCCATCCACGCAGACGTACCCGAAGCGAACCCCGACTACCCGGATGGTATCGTCACCATCCGCAAACCCGTAGTGGCCGCAAACGGTGCGCTGTACAAACTGGACAGCATTTATGTTTCCTCCAAACCCAATGCGGACAGCGGACAGAACATCATTGCCAACCTCGATTTTATGCAGGCGGCCATCAGCGGCCAAATCCCCCTGGCACGCATCCCCGATGCGATACAGGAGCACATCAACCGCCATTACATGCTGCAGGCCAAACCAGACTCCGCGGCCTTGGCGGCAGCCCCCCAAAAGAAGGCAGCCGACACCAGCAAAACACCATTGCCCGGGCAATACAACCTGAACCTGAACGCGCTGATCTACAAAAGCCCCTTCCTGGAAGCTTTTGCCCCGCAACTCACGCAGATGGACACCGTACGCATTGCAGCGCAGATGAACCAGGCCAGCCTGGAGCTGGATATGAAGGCGCCGCAGATCGTCTACGGCAGCAACCAGTTGCAGGGCTTTTCGCTGGTACTGGCCGAACGCGATTCCGGCATGAATTACAAAGCGGTATTGGAGCGCTTTACACAGGGCAGCCTGAAACTGGTGAATACTACCGTCGACGGAGCCATAGATGCCAACCTCATCAGCGCCAACCTTAAAACGGATGACGAAGCCGGCAAGCAACGTTTTGCGCTGGGCGCTACTTTGCAAAAAGAAGGCGAGGCACAGGCCCTTTCGCTCAAAGAAGGCCTGATGCTGAACTATACCAACTGGAGCGTGGCCCAGCCCAACAAGATCGTCTTCGGGCCCGAAGGCTTCTATGCAAAGAATGTAAAACTGTCTGGCAATGGCGCTTCCATAGAAGTGAACAGCGAATCTCCCGCATTTAATGTGCCGCTTACCGCCAGCATCAGCAATTTCCGCATTTCAGACATCATGGAGCTGGTATCCGGCGATACCCTGTTTGCAGATGGGGTACTGGCAGGCAAGGCACAATTGCGCCAAATGAAACCGGCTCCGCTGATCGATGCCGACTTTACGATCACGAACCTTTCTGTCCTGCAGGACACGATCGGCAACGTGGCCCTGAAGGCCACCAACAACAATGAAAACGATATCAATGCCGAATTGTCCGTTTCCGGCAATGGCAACGATGTACAGCTCAAAGGAGACTATTACACCAAAGCGGTGGAGGGCAACAGCTTCAATTTCGACCTTCTGGTCAATGCCCTGAACCTGCGTTCTTTTGAAGGCCTGGCTCAAAAACAGATCCGCAACAGCTCCGGCTTTGTACGGGGAAAAATCAATGCCCGGGGCACCACGGCAGCACCGCTGCTGAACGGCACCCTGTACACCGACAACCTGACCACAACAGTAGCGATGCTGAACGCTACCTTCAAAATGCCACAGGAAAAGATCATCTTTTCGGAATCGGGCCTGCGTTTCGACAACTTCAAAATACTGGACAGTGCCGGAAGGACCGCTTCCATTAATGGCAGCATCCTGACGAAAAACCTGAAAGACCTGGGCCTGGACCTCCAGGTAAAGGCAGACAAATGGAAGGCGCTGAGTTCTTCCCCGACAGACAACAAGGTCTTTTACGGCAGCCTCTTGCTGACGACCAACCTGGACATTAGCGGCACGGTATCGAAACCTACGGTAAATGGCAACCTGAACATCCTGAAAGGAACGGACGTAACCATCGTACTGCCGGACAGGAGCCTTACCGTCGAAGATCATGCGGGCATTGTCGTGTTTGTAGACAAATCGGATACCGGCACCCTGAAAGCTGTTCCCAAAGACACGATGCTGCTGACCAAAGTAGCCCCAGGCTCCGAGATCAACGTCAACATTACCACAGATGAAGAGGCAGAATTTAATGTGATCATCGACCAGGCTACGGGCGACTTCCTGAGTGTACGGGGCAAAGCCGCCCTGAATACCTCTATAGACCCGGGAGGCAGCCTGTCGCTCAACGGCCTGTATGAACTGTATTCAGGCGCCTACCAGCTGAATTACAACCTGATCAAGCGCAAATTTGAGATCCAGAAAGGCAGCACCATCACTTTTGCCGGCGATCCCCTGAATGCCGAAATGAACGTTACGGCGGTGTACAAAGCCAACGTGGCGCCCTACGACCTCGTGGAACGCCAGGTACCCGACGCCGCACAACTGATCTACTACCGCCAGGCCCTGCCCTTCAATGTACAATTGATGATGCAGGGGCCATTGTTGCTGCCGGATCTGAAATTTGATATCGTATTGCCGGAGAACAATACCTACCGCTTGTCGTCTGATGCCGTACAACTGGTGCAGGCAAAACTGAGCCAGTTGCGTACCGATACTTCCGAACTGAACAAACAGGTATTTGCCCTGCTGATCCTGAAACGCTTTATTACAGACGACCCCTTCTCTTCCGGCAACGGGGGTGGAGCAGAGTTTGCCGCCAAACAAAGTGTGAGCCGCTTCCTGGGTGAGCAGCTGAACCAGTTTGCCAACCAGCTGATCAACGGGGTGGACCTGTCGGTAGACCTGGCCTCTACGGAAGACTATACCACCGGGCAGCGCAGGGAGCGCACAGACCTGAACGTAGCCGCCTCGAAACGCCTGTTCAACGACCGCCTGAAAGTAACCATTGGCAACAACTTTGAGCTGGAAGGCCCGCAGACCCGCAATACCGACCCGAACAGCTCCCTGATACCCGGAAACCTTGCTGTAGACTACAGCCTGTCGGCAGACAACCGCTACATGGTGCGCGCCTATCGGCAAAACCAGGACCAAGGCGTGATACAGGGTTTTGTAACGGAAACCGGGGTCAACTTTATCCTGAGCTATGATTACAACCGTTTCAGAAACCTGTTCATCCGTAAAAAGGTATTGGAGATGAGGAGGAAACAAAGACAAGCACAAAACACCACAGCAAAGTAATGCCATCAAAATACCCATACACCACCCCATTGCTGTTGCTGGCAATGGTCTTCCTGTCAGCAGCCTGCAGCAATACCAAAAAATTGCCGGAGGGAGAATCCCTGTACCTGGGCAGCACGATCCGCATTAAGGATAAAGCAGCCACGAAGAAAGAACGGAAATTCCTGAACAAAGAGCTGAACGGGGCGGTAAGGCCCGTACCCAACAAGAAGACCCTGGGTATGCGCATCAAATTGCGTGTATACAACTTTGCAGGAGAGCCGAAGAAACCCAAAGGCATACGGAACTGGTTGCGCAACAAAGTAGGGGAACCGCCCGTGCTGACCAGTTCGGTCAGCCTGCCGACCAACGAAAAGCTCTTGCAGAATGTGTTGCAGAACAGGGGTTATTTCTTCAACCAGGTACAGGGTAGCCTGGAAGTAAAAAAGAAAAAATCGCATGCCTGGTTCGATGTCACGACCGGCTATCAGTACAAGATCC
Source organism: Chitinophagaceae bacterium (assembly GCA_016786525.1). GTDB lineage: Bacteria > Bacteroidota > Bacteroidia > Chitinophagales > Chitinophagaceae > Rurimicrobium. Next base: position 4,982 of record JAEUVW010000094.1, on the reverse strand, counting down.
GGGAGACGCATTTCATGGAAGATTCCAGCTCTGCAATCGCCCGCGAGATCCAGGCTTCCGCCCCCAAAACACTACTCAAAAAAGGAGCGCCTTACAACCTGGACCTCATCAAAGGCGAACGCCTGCGCATCGAAAAAGACCTGAAAGAAAAAGGGTATTATTACTTCAAGCCCGACTACCTGTACCTGCTGGCCGATACCAGTGTAGGGGATCACCAGGTAGACATGCGTATGCGGGTAAAACGGGATTCAGTACCCGACCTGGCCTACAATACCTACCGCATCAACGACATTTATATCTATACCAATTATCAGCTGAACAGGGGCGCCACAGACACCAGCCGCAGCAATGCCGTTGAGTATAAAGGGCTGCATATCGTAGACCGGCGCAAAAAATACAGGCCCTTCCTGTTTCGCGACATGCTGGTATTCAGTTCCGGCGACCTGTACAACCGCACTACGCAAAACACCTCCATCAGCAGGCTGATCAACCTCAACACATTCAAGTTCGTCAAAAACCGCTTTGAACCCGTTGGCGACAGCATGCTGGACGCTTATTATTACCTGAGCCCTTTTCCCAAAAAATCGCTGCGCTTCGAGATCGGCGCCAATACGCAAAACGACAGCCGGGCAGGCTCCGAGATCAGTGTGAGCTGGCGCAACCGGAACACCTTTAAGGCCGCGGAGGAATTCATGGTCAAACTGAATGGCGGTTTCGAATCGCAATACACCGGTATTGCCAAACAGCCCAGCATCTACACGGTAGGCGGCCAGGTAGGCTTTTCTTTTCCATACTTCGTCGTACCCTTTGCACACATCCGGTCAAACAGCGTGGTGGTGCCACGTACCATTGTGAAGGCAATCTACAGCTACGAATCGCAGCAAGGGCTGCTGCGGATCAATTCCTACAAACTCTCCTACGGTTACAACTGGAAAGAAACCGTGCGTAAGGAGCACCAGCTGTACCCCATCAACATCAACTATGTCAAAACGGACACCTTCAGCAGCCTGACCACCAATGCCACTTATGCCAATCTTTTGTTTAACGGGCTCATCATCGGCCCGACTTATGAGTTTACTTACAATTCCCAGGTGGGCTCCGGCAGCCCGGACAACTATTACTTTGACGGGCTGGCCGATTTCTCCGGCGTCATCATAGGGGCCGCGCAGCAGGCCGATTACAAGACGAATCCCCGCCAGATATTGGGCCAGAACTACGCCCAATACGCGAAGTTCCAGACCGATTTCCGCTATTATCACCGCTACCCCAATGAGAACATCTGGGCCAACCGTATCCTGATCGGTGCGGGCCTGCCTTATGGCAATTCGGCACAGTTACCGAACATCAAGCAGTTCTTCAGCGGGGGTAACTCCAGCCTCAGGGGCTTTCGCTCCCGCATGATGGGGCCGGGTACCTTTAATGAAAAATACCTGGAGGGCACCACCAATTACATCCAGACCCTGGGCGACCTGAAACTGGAACTGAACACGGAATGGCGCATCAATGTGTACAAATTTTTCAAAGTAGGGGTCTTTGCAGACGCCGGCAACATCTGGCTGTACAACGACAACCCCGCTTTTCCCGGCGGGAAATTCAGCAGCAAATTCCTGCGCGAACTGGGCGTGGATATGGGCCTGGGCTTCCGCTTCGACTTCAAGATCCTGCTGTTGCGGCTGGATGCCGCCATACCGGTGCGCAAACCCTGGCTGCCGGAAGGGGAACGCTGGGTCTTCAAACAGATCGACTTCAGCACACCCGAGTGGCGCAGCGACAACCTGATCTTTAACCTGGCCATCGGTTACCCCTTCTGAGCAGGACAAACTTTACAGGCCTGTCTGCTGCTGGCTTAAAATCGGTAAATTTGTTTACCTAAATTTTTTCTACGATGCAACACATGAAAACACTCCTGTTCGCCTCGCTGGCACTCTGCACCGCGGCCTCCTGCAGCAGGAAGGAAAACGACAAGACTGCAGGCAAAGGCGGCAACGCCACGCTCAGCTGCGTGCCCAAACATCATGACGTCTACAAGAATATCCTGAACGGGAAAATCTACATTGCCTACAACGTGCAGGACATTCCTTCTGCCTACAACGACTCTGCGGACTGCGTGGTCGTGGACGGAGTGCCTACGGCAACATTCAGCGGCCTGAAAACAGGCAAATATTACCTGTATGGCACCGGTTTTGACACCTCTATCACCAAAGCTGTAAAGGGGGGGCTCTCTTACGAGATCAAGCAGGAAACCAGCCTGCAGGTCACCGTGCCGGTCACAGAGACACATTAAGTTAAAATGTGCAAAAAATGTGGATTTCTTTATATCCGCATAACAATGAAGTATCTTCTTCAAGAATCTTTTTTTATACTTTTGATGAAAACGAAGGAGCTATGTACGACGACGATAATATGGATGATGAGCGCAGCCCGATAGAAGCCCTGATCGAACGTTTTGAAAACATTAAAAACGGGACCGGAGCCGGGATGCTGGATGAAGAGGACTATGAAAGGGTGATTGAATATTATTTTCAGCATAACAATGATACCGACGCCCTTCTGGCCTGCGATATCGGCAGGACTTACTACCCTTTTTCCGCCAGCATACTGCTGCTGAAAGCAGAAATCCTGACACAGACACAGAAATACGGACAGGCATTAAAGGCACTGGACGAACTGGAGCAGTATGACCAGGTAAACCTGGGCGCCGTATTGCTGCGGGCAGATATCCTGCTCAGCCAGGCCAAATACGAAAATGCAGCAACGTACCTGCTGCGCAGCAGCGACAATTTTGAAGGCAGCGAACGGATCGAGATCCTGCTTGAGCTGGCCGATGTATACGATGAGTGCGAAGAGTACGAAGAAGTATACAATACCCTGAAAAAGGTGCTGCAACTGGACTACAGGAACGACGAGGCTTTGCAGAAAGTAAGCTTCTGGGCCGAATTTACCGGCAAGCTGGAAGACAGCGTGGCCCTGCATACCCGGCTGACGGAAGAAGACCCGTACAGCACCCTGGCCTGGTTTAACCTGGGCTCTGCCTACCAGGGCCTGAAGCAATACGAGAATGCCGTCGATGCCTATGAATACTGTATCGCCATCGATGAAAAATTTGAATTTGCCTACCGCAACCTGGCCGATGCCTTTATGCGCCTGAAGCAGTACGACAAAGCGCTGGAAGTCTTGCAGAAACACCTGGAGATCGGCAAGCCCGAAGATGTGATCTTCGAGGCAATGGGCTATTGCTGGGAAAAGCAGAAAGATTTTTCCCGCGCACGGCACTACTACCGGCAGGCTTCCAAGCTCAGCCCCGACGACGATGTGATCTTTTACAAAATCGGGGAAACCTACGCGCGGGAGCACGACTGGGAGAAAGCCGTAAAGTCCTATTCCGTCGCCCTGAATATCAATAAAGAAAATGCCACTTATTGCATGGCCATCGGGAACTGCCTGATGGAAATGAATGCGACCAACGACGCCCTGCTTTGTTACCTGAACGCGGTACGCTTAAAACCTTCCGTGAAAGTAACCTGGCTGGCCCTGATCCGTGGCTTGTACGCTGCCGGGCACTACGAAGAGGCGCTTACACAAATCGATGTGGCCCGCGGCAATTGCGGCGACAAGGCAGACTTCGACTACCTGCAGGCTGCCGTGCTCTTCGAAATGGGCAAAACCAAAGAGGCCCTGATCCAGCTGGAAAACGGGCTGCAGGACAGTGTGGTCAAACTGAAGATCTTCACACAGCTGAACCGCGATTTTATCAAACGGAATGCGGTAGCGGAACTGATCGCCAAATACAAGAAAAAATAAAGAAGAGCTGCTCCGGCAGCTTTTTTTATGCCCTTTGCCCGGCTTGGGTGAGCAGCGCACCGGGCACCTTGCCTCTTGCTGTTTTGGCGGGATCAGGCGCTGAAACCTTACAGGTTTGTACCGCGGAATACCTTATTTCCCGGCAGCTTCTTTAGGCGCTGCGTCAGCAGCGAAGCGATCAGCGACACCAGCAGCACGCTGCCCACAATGCTCAGCGACAGCGGGGAAGAAATATGCACCACAGGAGATATGATCATTTTGACACCGATAAAGGAAAGGATCACTGCAAGGCCATATTTCAGTTTGCTGAATTTGTGCATAAAGTTGGCCAGCAGGAAATACAGGGCCCTCAGGCCCAAGATGGCAAAGATATTGGAGGTATACAGGATAAAGGGGTCATTGGGTGCGATCGCAAAGATGGCCGGGATGGAATCCACCGCAAACAACAGGTCGGTAAATTCGATCACTGCCAATACCACGAACAGTGGTGTTGCCATTTTAACCCCGTTTTCTTTGGTAAAGAACTTGCCCCCATCGTATTGTTCGCTGACCGAGAAAAACCGGTGCACCAGCCGTGCGCCGGGGCTTTTGTTGAAGTCCTTGTTTTCATCATTGTCGTGCTTGGCAAACCAGGACTTGATACCGGCGTACAGCAGGAAAATACCAAACAGGAACAGCAGCACATTGACCTTGAATGTGTGCCCGTACAGCTCAAATTCGGGCAGGTAGGTCATATTGATCAGCCCGACACCGGTAAAGATGAAGATCGCACGGAACACCAAAGCGCCGATCACCCCCCAGAACAAGACCTTGTGGTGCAGCTCCTCCGGCACATTGAAGAACCCGAATACCAGGATAAACACGAACAGGTTGTCCACCGACAAGGCTTTTTCGATCCAGTAGGCGGACTGGAACTGGGTAAACTTCTCAAAACCCATAACGTGGTAAATCACCCCGCTGAAGGCCATTGACAGGCCGATCCATACCAGCGACCAGGCCAGGGCCTCTTTATTACCAACCTTGTGCGTATGCTTGTTAAATACTCCCAGATCCAGCAAAAGCATTATTAACACCAGCACCCCAAAGGCAGTCAGAATGCCCGGGTGGTTGATCAGGTTATCCATGGTATGGTATCAGACTTATAAAAGTGAAGTGCAAAAGTAACCATTAATAAGGCACAT
>JAEUVW010000089.1 GCA_016786525.1 Chitinophagaceae bacterium | reverse complement strand
CGAAAATCCGGTACCGTTTGCGGGCAATGAGCCGGTACACGGCGTCGCGGATAAAAGGGGGGATAAGGATAAAGATATACAGCAGCGGCCAAAGCCCGTCCAGGCCTTTGAACACGCGCAATGCTGCGGCAGACTGCCGGTACACTTTGCCCTTGTACAACAGCACCACACTATCAGGCAGGAGCGGCACCGGTTCATGTTGTGCCAGTAAAGCCTTTCCTGCAGCCGATTGCAAGGCAGCAAAGCGGAATTGCTTCTTCCGGTCATGCCGGATCACAAACTGTACAAAACGGTTGCACAGGTTGCAGACCCCATCGAACAGGATAAGCGCTTGCGTATCCATATTTACTCACTGAGTTTGCCGGTATACCACAGCAGTTCGCCGATAAAGGCGGCTGCGCGCTTGTCCGTTGCCTCCTGGTCGGCAGGCTTGCCTTCTTCGTCAAATGACTTTTCAATATTCGGAACGGGGAACATAGATGGCACCATCGTAGCGCCGATCTTCCAGAGCGTGAACAGCAAAGAGGTAATGACCTGTGTCCCTGCAAAGGGGCCACCAGACACCATGGCAATGGCAATAGGTTTCCTCTTCCATTCTTCGTGCAGCAGGTCGGTCACATTCTTCAGGCTGGCGGGAATACCCCCATTATATTCCGGCGTCACGATCAGTACGGCGTCTGCCGCCTTGATCCTGGATGCAAATTCAAGTGTCTTTTCTGCCGGGTCTTTCTGAAATTTCAGGCGCTCCGTAAAAACGGGAAAATTGTACTCTGCCAGGTCGATGACCGAAACTGTTGCCAGTTGCCGGCTTTCGATATATTGCTTAAAGTACTGTGCTACACGCGGGCTCTTGCGGCCTTCACGGATACTGGAAGAGATAATAACAATATGCTTCATCGTTTATTTCGATTTAGAGGTATAATCGGTAAGGATAGCGTCCAGCACACGAAGGCGCACTTCGGACCATTTGGAGGAAGTGTCCGTTTTCGGTATTTCAAAATTCTGGGCAAAGAAATAAACGTAGTTGCGCACATCGCTTTTGTTCATTGAACCCTCCGCTTCTTTGACTTTCATTTCATACTCGGCAAAGCCGACTACCCAAAGCCTGTGCCGGGCATCGGTACTGCCCCAGCCTGTCTTATAATACAGTTTCCGGCCATTCTTATTTTCGTGCAGCATCAGGCTGCGCACAATGCGCTGGCTGCGGTCGCTGAAGGGGAGCTGGTTGAAGTACAGTTTCTTCATTAAACCCACCTGCTCATCAGCAGATATTTTGAGGGTATTGTCCGTCCAGCAGCTGGCCACCGAATCGCCTATCGTTTTGTTGCCATAGCGCACGGTATCCAGGAAGTGTTGCATACGCTCTTTCCCGATCCTGCGGGCTACTTCTTTAAAATAAGGCTCAGAGCTGCTCAGGAAGGCCTCACGCAGGTTCATATCCTTATCCCAGTCGGGCCGGCCGCTGGAGTCGCCGCTAAAGGGGATGATAAATTTGTCGTCCTGTACCACACCCAGCTCCAGTGCGGCCAGCGAAAGAAATATCTTAAATGTGGATGCAGGGGAAAAGTGGGCGGTATCCTGTGCCAGGTTGTAATAGTGCACCGCATCATGCGTATGGTCGCGCAGGATAAAACCAGCCTGGTCAATACCTTCCGCCTGGAAAAAACGGCCCCATTCCTGGTGCTCATGGATACGGGTATCCTGGCAGGAGCCCAGGCAGACAATACTCAGCAAACAAATAATAATAATGCGATTCATATACTCTGTACAATTGTGCGCAAAGATAAAAGTTATTATCGAGCGGAGTTTGTTTTGCCGATACGCCATTAAATACCGGTTTTTTTGCTTGCTTTGCAGCATGAATCTGCCATTATTTATAGCCAGCCGCTACCTGGTGAAGCAGAAAGGCGCTTTTTCATCTTTCATCATTAAGCTGGCGATACTGGCCACTACGCTCAGTGTTGCGGTGATGATCGTATCCGTCTGTGTGATCGGCGGATTTAAAACAGTGATCCGGGACAAGATCTATAGTTTCTGGGGGCATGTACTGGTGGTGCCCTACAATGATAACCCGGCCAATGTCATTTCTGAAAAACCTGTCGTATACGACGAAAGCCTGGTAAAGATGATGAAGGAAGACCCCCGGGTCGTATCCGTATCGCGCTTCGCTGCCCGGCCCGCCATCATACAATCCAAGGGACAAATGGAAGGCATCCGCCTCAAAGGCATTGCCCCCGACTACCGCATCCCGGCCTCGCTGAACCTGTCGGGCAGCCCCATCCGTTTTGACGATACGGACTATTCCCGGCAGATCATCCTTTCGCGTACCACAGCCAACAAACTTCTATTGAATACCGGCGACGATATCCTGATCTATTTCCTGGAAAGCGGGTCCACCATTCCCCGCATCCGCAAACTGAAGGTCAGCGGCATTTACCATACCGGTATGGAAGACGTAGACCAATACCTTTCTATCTGCGATATCAGGCTGCTGCAGCACATCAACAACTGGGGGCCGCTGGAGATCAACGGTTACCAGCTCAGTGTGAAAGAGGAGCAGGCGGCAGAAGCCGTCGCCGAACGCATTTTTAAAAATTCGGACCTGACGACCCAGACCATCACCGATACTTTTCCCGGTATTACCGATTGGCTGAACATCCAGGACCTGAGCGTAAAGATCCTGTTGATCATTATGGGTATCGTGGCGACCATCAGCATGGGCGCTGCGTTGCTGATCCTGATCGTGGAACGGGCCTCCATCACCGGAGTACTGAAGGCATTGGGCCTCAGCAATGCGGCTACGCAAAAGATCTTCCTGTATATCGCCCTGCTCACGGGTGGCCTGGGCGTGCTTTTCGGCAACCTGCTGGCACTGGGTATTTGCCTGGCACAGCAGCAATTCGGTTTCCTGAAGATGTCGGAAGCTACTTACTTTATGGATAAGGTACCGGTAAAGATCAACCTCACCTATATCCTGATCGTGGATGCCGCCACCATACTGGTAACGGTATTGTGCATGTGGCTGCCCACTATCTATGTGCGCCGCATGCAGCCGGCACGGGTACTGCAGTTCAAATAATATACTTTCTTATTTCCCGAGCCGGTTCAGCCCTGCTTTGGCCAGCTGGTCGATAGCGTTTTGTGCATCGTGGTTCCGCATGCTCAGGCAGTCCCTGAACTGGGCAACGGCCGCAGCTTTTTTCCCCTGGGTTTCGTAGATAAAACCGCTTTGCAGTGCCGCCCTTGCGGCATAGTATTCCTGGCGCTGACGGCCGGAATTGATGGTAGTGGTGTAAAAAATAAGTGCATTTTCATCTTGCCCCAGCTCTTCAAAGATGCGCCCGTAGCGGAAATGATACTCCAGCAGGTTACTTGTATTCAAGCCCTGCTTGTCGATCTTTTGGATCGTGGCCAGCGCCTTGGGATACAGGCCGCCATCGATCAGCAGGCGTACCTCCAGTAAGGCCGGCAGCGGCCATTCCGGCCTGAGGGCAAATTTCTGGGCCTGCTTGTCTGCATCTGTCTGCGCATTGCCCGCCTTTTGTACCTGGCCGATAGCATAGTCCCTGCTTTTCTTATCCTGTTGCAGGTAGGCGGCCCAGGCGATCTTCAGCCAGCTGTCTTTGACGAAATGCCCCCCTTTATAGTTTTTCAGGAATTGCTGGTAGGCACTGACACAGCTATAGTCCAACTGCATCAGTTTAGCCTCTGCGTATTCATAATACAGGATGGGGAAAGAGGGGTATTCCTGCAGCAGGGACGCTTTTGAAACAATGGCTTCCGCAATGTCCGCCTTCCGGTGGTTGAGCGCTATGTTGGCCTTGATAAAGCTGCGCATCAGGTTGTCCTTTTCCGCATAGGCATTGCTGTTCACGTATTTCCAGGCCGTTTCCCGGGCATTGAGCAGGTAAAACTTCAGGTAAATGTAGTAGATCATCGCTTCCTCGTGCAGCATGGCCTTACCATCGGTATGGGCATTCAGGTAAGCCACTATTGCAGCAACGCCTTTGTTGATATCGCCTTTGACCCCAAAGACCGAACCCAGCCATTTGTAATTGTCGGGAATGGCGCCCGCCACGGCCTGTTCCAGGCCCAGCAAAACTTTGTTCTCCCCGAAACCGGGATGCAATGCACTGTTTTCCCGCAGCAGCAGGAAGGACTTGCGAAAACGGGAAGCGGCCTTGAGCTGCTCGTTAAAACGCATGGCCACCAGGGCCCAGTGCAGGTACAGGTTGGCTTTGCAAAACCGGTACCAGGGACTGTTTTGATCACCTTGTTCCAGCAGTTCCAGGCGCTGATCCAGCCTGCCTTTCCAGGAGGCATACGCTTTCGGGTCGCCGTTAAAAAGCAGGTTCAGGCAATCTTCGTAATCGGCAAGGTAAAGCGGGATAATATTGGCAGGATTTTTCTTTTGTTCCGCGCTTAACATAAGCCGGGCTTCCTCGAATTGCAAAGCCATCAGGTGCCTGTAGGCTTTGAGGCAATTGCTGTTGTAGTCGAAAACGCCTTCCGATGCCCCCACGCGGAGCGAGCAGCAAACCACGAAAACGACAAGGCAGATAAAACGAGGCATGGGACTGCAAAAGTAAATCTTTACGGAAAGATAAAAGCGCCCTGCGTCCTTACGGAATGAAAGGCCAGCTTCCGCTCTCCACAAGCCCTTGCCCAGCGTGACGACTCCTTCCGGTTTCCGGCAGCACAGACCACCAGGCGGGGCCTGCAATATGTCAATATGCTGTCCGGCAGTACAGCAGCAGAGACCACCAGCAGGATATCCGCAGGAAACAGTGTTCCGAGGGCCGTAGTACTGTCTGCCAAAACGATACGCCGGCCATTGATCAACAAAACATCCTGCCCTAAGGCCGGTCCTGCCCTGTTGGCGCCAAAACCGATATGGGTCATACGGAGGCCATAGGCTGAGGAAGGCGTACCCGCCAGCAAATGATACTTGTCGCCCACCAATAGTTCGGCATGCGCTTTGCTTTTTTCCTGGAACACGATCAGCCTTTTTTGCGTTTGCACCCGCAGGGCACGGGCAAAGGTCAGCGTGGAGATCAGGAGCAGGCAGACCAGGGCGCCCCACACTGCAGCACGGCTTTGCCGGAACATACAAAGGCAAAAAACCAGCAGGTACAAGGCCAGGAGTAAACCGGGTGAAATAAACAAAGTTTTGAAAAAGGCCAGGTCTGCCTGGTGCAGGATATGGATGATACGGTGCACGATTCCCGAAATGAAGACGATGACTACAGCCAGCAACTGGGCTACGGAACTGATTTTGGCCAGCAGCAGCAACAGCAGACCCAGGCAGAGGATCAGGCTCATGGGGAGGCCGGCGACCAGGTTTGCAGCCAGGAACATCAACGGAAAGCTATGGAAATAATAGGCCACCAGGGGCGCTACCAGTATCTCCGCCGCTATACTTGCGGCCAGTGCCTGCACGAAGAAGGCCGGGATCTTATTCTTTTGCGGGCAGAGTGCCAGCAGGGGTTTGTAAAACAGGGCCAGGGACAGCACTGCAACAAAAGACAGCTGAAAACCAATACTGAACAACCACATCGGCTGAAGCAATAGCATAAGCACTGCCGTCGCAAAAAGCTGGTTTAAAGGATGGTGCTGCCTGCTGAACAGATGACCCAGCGCCAGCATTGTGAACATGCCTGCTGCACGGATGGCGGGTACCGGTAAGCCTGCGATGCTGATATAGAACCAGATCAGCGTTACGGTAGCGGTATATTGTATCCAGGCATACCGGCCTGACCCCATTCGCCTGAACCCGAAGCTGATTGCAAAGAACAGTATAGCAATATGTGCACCGGAGATAGAGATAATGTGGATGATACCGGTATCGGAGTAGGCCTGCCGCAGATCAGGATCGATATTCCGCTCCTCACCCATCAGCATGGCTTCCAGCAGTGCCGCCGTCGCCGGGTCGTGGATATACTGTTGGATCACCGCCAGGCTGCGCAGGCGCAGCCGCTCTGTGAGGGGAAGCATAGCAGGAGCCTGCCTGCCCCATACCACTACACGGTCTGTAAACTGCTGCAGGTGTATGTTTTTCCTGCGGCAATACTGCGGGTAATTGAGCCCGAAAGGGTTACCGCTTCCCTGTACCGGCTCCCATTGATGGGCGAGCAGTATCGTATCCCCTTTATTCAGCTGCAGGGAATCTTTTGTTGGGTACATATAGACCAGCGCATTACCCGAAGCAGGTATCGCCCCACCGGCGCCCAGTACCGCTATTGCCGCCACTTCGACCTTCAGGGTATATTGCTTCGGCTGGGGTTGCTGCCGGACAACGCCCATCAACTGTCCCCCTGCAACTGTTGCTTTTCCCATCCAGTGCGGCTGCCGCGTATCGTCTCCTGCGTAGCATAGTATGATCCCCATCCCTACCCAAAGCAACGGGAACGCAGCAGCAACAAACCCTCTTCCTGTCTTAAAAAAGTGCAGCGCCGTAAAAAGAAGCAACAAAGCCGTAGTGTACAACAGCAGCACTGAGCGGCTTTCCGGAATAAGCGCATTCCCCCGGTCATAAAGAATGATCCCGATGACCAAAGGAATCAGTACGCGGAGCGCAGGCGCGTATTCCCAGAGCACAGCTTTATTCCTGAACGCCATAAACAGAAGGTCAAGCACCCCGACAGGGTGCTTTGCCCATACAATATAATTTTTTTCATCTTAAATATTGCAGCTTTGCCGCAAACTCTGATTATTTTCGCAGCATCTTCCAAAAAGAGGTTTCCCATGCGCCCACCGTATTACGTTATTATTATATCCCTTTTTAGTTTCATCACTGCCTGCAATACA
>JAEUVW010000050.1 GCA_016786525.1 Chitinophagaceae bacterium | reverse complement strand
GCGGCATTTTCCTTATGTGCAGGATAGCGCGTTTAAACCTCAATATAATTTTATCCGTTGGCGGAACAATGAAGCGGAGTTCAGGGCCTGGTGTGAGGGAAGGACGGGATACCCGATCGTCGATGCCGGTATGCGCCAGCTGAACGAGACGGGTTTTATGCACAACCGGGTGCGCATGATCACCGCCAGCTTCCTGGTCAAGCACCTGTTGGTGGACTGGCGCTGGGGGGAGGCTTATTTCGCCGAAAAGCTGCTGGACTACGACCTGGCAGCCAACAATGGCAACTGGCAATGGGCGGCAGGCTGTGGCTGCGATGCGGCACCGTACTTCCGGATTTTTAACCCCTATGAGCAAACAAAGCGTTTTGACAAAGACTATGCCTACATTCGCAAATGGGTACCTGAATTTGAGCAGGAAGGTTACCCCAAGCCGATCGTAGAGCATAAATTTGCACGGGAGCGGACCCTGGATGTGTACAAAAAAGCGTTGCAGGGCTAAGCCAGATTCTAAATAAAAACCGGAAATGACCAATACAAAGATTACTTGTCCGAGCTGCAATACACAATTTGAGCCGACAGATGCGCTGCGGGATCAGATGAAAAAGGAGTTGAACAAAGAGGTAGAGGACTGGAAGGCCAAGCAGCTGAAGAGCTTTGAACAGAAAGAGCGTGAGTTTGCAGCGCTGAAAGAACAACAGGAAAAAGCATTCCGGCAGCAACTGGAGTCCCAGCGTGCCGAATTGTCCACCCAGATTGCGAAAGAGCAGGAAGCGAAGCTGAATGAAAAATTTGAAGCACAGATCAAACACCTGAGCCAGACCAACCACGACAATGAAGCCCGGCTGAAAGAAGCCCGGGATAAGGAACTGGACTTCCTGAAGAAAATGCAGGACCTGAAGAACAAAGAGCAGGAAATGGACATCCGTATGCAGCAGGAATTGCTGAACGCCCGTACCGAATTATCACTGCAGGTGCGGAAAGAGGAAGAAGAAAAATCAAAGATCAAGGAGCAGGAGTTCCAGTTCCGCATCAAGGAAGTAGAGCAGCAGCTGGAGCAGCAGCGCAGGCTGGCAGAGGAAATGAAGCGCAAGGCAGAGCAGGGCTCTATGCAATTGCAGGGCGAGGTGCAGGAGTTGCTGCTGGAGTCCATGCTGCGCCAGCGTTTCCCTTTTGACCTCATCGAGGAGGTCGGTAAAGGCGTCAGGGGAGGGGATTGTGTGCATGTGGTCCGCAACCAGTTTGGCCAGGAGTGCGGCAAGATCGTCTACGAGAGCAAACGCACCAATGCGTTCAGCAATGACTGGATCGAAAAGGTAAAGGCGGACATGCGCAGCAGGAATGCGGATATTGCCGTGATCGTCACACAGGCTTTGCCAAAAGATGTGACTTCGTTTGGCCTGAAGGACGGGGTATGGGTCTGTTCGTATAAAGAGGCCGGTGCATTGGCCCTGATCCTGCGGGAGCAGATACTCAAAGTGTACCAGGTGATGCAGAACAGCGATAACAAGACCGATAAAATGTCCCTGCTGTACGGATACCTGACCAGCAACGAATTTTCCGAGCAATGGAAGGCCATCAGGGAAGGATTCCAGTCGATGAAAAGCTCGATACAGAAGGAAAGGGATGCGATGGAAAAGCTCTGGAAGGCCAGGGAAAAACAACTGGAAAAAATATTGCTGAGTGCCGCCCATATCAAAGGTTCGGTAGAGGGTATATCCGGGGCAACAAACATTGACTTCGACCTGATCGAAGGCGATGATGTGCTGATGATCGAGTAGGCTTACGCTGCCATAGAAAATGAAAATGCAGGATCATAAAAGGCAGGGTGCTACATTTGTACTCCCGGTAGCAACAATATGAGCTTAAAAGATGTGTTACACTGGCGCTATGCGCCGAAAAGAATGAACGGGCAGAAGGTGTCGGAAGAAGGCATTGAATCTATCCTCAAAGCGGCGCAGTATGCCCCGACCTCGATGGGGTTGCAGCCCTTTACTTTATACCTGATCGAACAACGCGATCTGCTGGAGCAGATCAGGCCCGTGGCCTATAACCAGCCCCAGATCACCGAAGCCTCCCATCTGTTGCTGTTTGCCGGGTATACCAAACTGTCCGGGCATCATATTGACGCCTACCTGGAGAATATTATGGCTACACGGGGCGCCAGCGCAGAAAGCCTGGAGCCTTTCCGCAAATCGATGATGCGCTTTGCGCAAAGCAGCAGCGACGAACAGATCAGGATCTGGGCCGCCAACCAGGCCTATATCGCATTAGGCTTTGCCATCGCCGAAGCAGCGTTGCTGGGTGTAGACGCTACACCGATGGAGGGTTTTGATATCCCGGGCCTGGACCAGCTGCTGGGCCTGCACCAGCATGGATTGAGCAGTATCGCTTTGTTGGCCATTGGTTACCGCGATGAGGAAAACGATTTTCTGGCTTATGAGAAAAAAGTACGCAGACCCTTAGAAGAACTCGTGGTCCGCTTCCCGCAACAATAGTTCCAGTTCCGCCATCATAATAGCCGTAGCCCCCCAGATGATCACATTGTCCTGTACTTTGTAGGCATTTACCCTGCGCCTGATATCGGGGAAGGCCGGGGAGACGACTTCTGTCTCTGTTTTTGCTGCAGCTGAAAAAAGGTCGGATAGTTTTATTTCCAGCACGGCCTGTACTTCGTTCGGGCTGATCTCAAATTCCGGCAGGGTTTCAAGATAGCCCACATAGGGAAATACATTAAAATTGCTGACGACCACGTACACAGGGCTCATGGGCCCCAATACCTTTATCGCTTCCGCAGGAATGCCGATCTCCTCGAAGGTTTCCCGCAAGGCTGTGACCCCGAGGTCTTTGTCTTCTTCTTCATAGCGTCCGCCGGGAAAGCCGATCTGCCCGCTGTGCGCATGCCCGTCTTCGGTACGGCGTATCGCCAGCAGGTGCCATTCACTGTTTTTGACAAACAGCAGGACCATCACTGCGCTGAGGCGTACGGTAGGGGGGATGTGTTCCGGCATCGCTTTGATATTCGGGAACATCATTTTCAGGGCTTCTTTGGCAGGTAATTCCTTTTTTAGCCGTTCAGCCAGGTAGTCAGGTAAGGATAAGGTATGCAGCCGGTTCATGAGCGCAAATGTAAAAATAAACAGGCTGCATCAGCGATACAGGCTGTTTAGATATTGATAAAATGGAAGCCTGGTTTAAGACCTGTAAGGTTTCAAGAATTACCGGCAAGCCGCTTAAAACCTATAAGGTTTCGAAAACCTTATAGGTTTTGTTCCCCGGCAGCTCAAAAGTCAGAACGCAATCTTCGTTCCCCTCCCGGGGGCGGGAAATAGGAAATCAGAAGAGGATGCAAATCGGGGTGGGTCAACCCGCGCAGGTTTATAAGGTTTCAAAAACCTTATAGGGCTGGGGAAAAAAAAGAGCCTGTCTGAACATTCAGACAGGCTCTTTGGATATAAGCAGGACTTAGTTGTTCGATGCAAATTGCTTGCGGATGATGTTCAGCGCAGCACCTTCTTTGAACCACTCGATCTGTTGCTCGTTATACGTGTGGTTGACACTGATCGTATCGACCGTGCCATCGGAGTGATGGAAAGTCATGGTCAGCGGTACGCCCGGTGCAAAGGTGGTCAGGCCGTCGATGTCGATGATGTCGTCTTCCTGGATCTTGTTGTAATCGTCTTTGTTGACAAAAGTCAGGGCCAGCATGCCTTGTTTTTTCAGGTTGGTCTCGTGGATACGGGCAAATGATTTCACCAGTACGGCACGTACGCCGAGGTGGCGGGGTTCCATCGCTGCGTGCTCGCGGCTGCTGCCTTCGCCGTAGTTTTCGTCGCCGACTACCAGGGTGCCGATGCCGGAAGCTTTGTACGCGCGCTGCGTAGCAGGAACGGGACCGTATTCACCGGAAAGCTGGTTTTTAATATTGTCTGTTTTTTCGTTGAAATAGTTCACCGCACCGATCAGCATGTTGTTGGAGATGTTGTCCAGGTGGCCGCGGAATTTCAACCAGGGGCCTGCCATAGAGATATGGTCGGTGGTACATTTTCCTTTTGCTTTGATCAGCAGGCGCAGGCCTTTGAGGTCGGTACCTTCCCAGGCTTTGAAGGGGGCCAGCAATTGCAGGCGGCTGGAAGCCGGGTCTACAACCACATTCACTTTGCTGCCGTCTTCTGCCGGGGCCTGGTAGCCGGCATCTTCCACGGCAAAGCCGGTGGGCGGCAGTTCGAAGCCTGATGGCTCGTCGAGGCGTACCTGCTCTCCTTTGTCGTTGGTGAGGGTGTCGGTCAGGGGGTTGAAGGTCAGGTCTCCGGCGATGGCCAGGGCGGTAACCAGCTCAGGGGAGCCTACGAAGGCAAAGGTATTCGGGTTGCCGTCTGCACGTTTCGCAAAGTTCCGGTTGAAGGAGTGTACGATGGTGTTTTTCTCCTGTTTGTCCGCACCCATCCTGTCCCACATACCGATGCAGGGGCCGCAGGCGTTGGCAAATACTTTGGCGCCGATCTGGTCGAACACATCCAGGAAACCGTCTTTTTCAATCGTATAGCGTACCAGCTCAGAACCCGGTGTAATGGTAAATTCTGCTTTTGTTTTCAGACCTTTTTCTGCCACTTGTTTGGCCAGGCTTACGGAACGGCTGATGTCTTCATAAGAAGAGTTGGTACAGCTACCGATCAGACCCACGTCAACTTTTGTCGGCCAACCGTTTTTCTCAGCTTCTTCTTTCATTTTGGAAATCGGTGTAGCCAGGTCTGGAGTGAATGGTCCGTTCAGGTGGGGCTCCAGTTCGCTCAGGTTGATCTCGATTACCTGGTCGAAATAAATTTCAGGGTTCGCATACACTTCCGCATCGCCGGTCAGGTGTTCGCGTACTGCATCGGCAGCGTCTGCAATCTCTGCACGGCTGGTCGCCCTCAGGTAACGGCTCATGCTGTCGTCGTATCCGAAGGTTGAAGTCGTAGCGCCGATCTCTGCACCCATGTTACAGATGGTGCCTTTACCGGTACAGCTCATGCTGGTAGCGCCTTCGCCGAAGTATTCAACAATAGCACCGGTACCGCCTTTTACGGTCAGGATACCTGCTACTTTCAGGATCACGTCTTTGGGGGCTGTCCAGCCATTCAGTTTGCCGGTCAGTTTTACACCGATCAGTTTGGGGAATTTCAGCTCCCAGGGCAAACCGGCCATTACGTCGCAGGCATCTGCACCGCCGACGCCGATCGCCACCATGCCCAGTCCACCGGCATTTACCGTATGGCTGTCAGTACCGATCATCATACCGCCGGGGAAAGCGTAGTTTTCCAGTACGACCTGGTGAATGATACCGGCTCCGGGTTTCCAGAAACCGATACCGTATTTATCGGATACAGAAGCCAGGAAGTCATATACTTCTTTGCTTTCCGTTACCGCTCTTTTTAAATCCACTGTACTGTTTTCCTTGGCCTGGATCAGGTGATCGCAGTGTACGGTACTGGGTACGGCTACTTTCGCCCTTCCTGCCTGCATAAACTGCAATAAGGCCATTTGTGCTGTGGCATCCTGCATGGCCACCCTGTCCGGTGCGAAGTCAACATAGCTGTTGCCGCGCTGGTACGGATGATCGGGAAACTTATCCCAAAGGTGGGAGTACAGGATTTTTTCCGTGAGGGTCAAAGGACGCATCAGCAACTGACGGGCCTGGGCCACACGGGCAGGAAGGTTAGAATAGTGCTTTTGGATTAAATCGAGATCGAAGGCCATTTATATTTATTATTTTTTGAGTAGATATTCTGGTTTGCTGCGCAAATTTATTACAATTGGAAGACAATCGAAAGTTTTTTAACAACATAGTAGCTGTTTCTGCCCCGCATTTCAAAGTGTGGTGATGAATGGGCGTTATGAAGAGAGCAGCATGATGCATTCCTGCTCCAGCTCTGCCTTGTCCACCGGCAGCACGCCCACTTTTTCACAGACCAGGCCCCCGGCGATGTTCGCGATCTCCGCCATGGCCCTGATGTCTTTTGTATGCGCATAGACCAGTGCGGCAGTGGCGATGACGGTATCCCCGGCTCCGGACACATCGGCAATATTGCGGATATGGGAGGGGATGATCAGCTGTTCTGCGCCGTCTGTTGCGAAAACGCCTTTCTCGGACAGGGTGATAAAGGTTACCTGGTGCTGCAGGGCTTCCGAAAGCCTGAGGTGTGCTTCCTGCAGTTCTGCTGCAGAAACCGCAGGAAGGGGGAGTCCCAGCCCTTCGCGTACTTCTTTCAGGTTGGGCTTAAAGATGGTCACTTCTTTATAGGCGAGAAAATTGGTCTTTTTCGGGTCAACCATTGTGATGATGCCCAGCTCTTTGCAATGGCTGACGATGCGGCCGATCACGTTTTCTTTCAGAACGCCTTTGTTGTAATCCTCGAAGATCAGCACCTGCGGCTTTTCCCGCTGCAGCATGCGGAGCACGAGGTCAATGAAAGGGTGCTCTTCTTTGGTGCTTAACTCGGTGGTCTGCTCTTCGTCGAGCCGCATCATCTGCTGGTTGCGGCTCAGGACGCGGGTCTTGGTGGTTGTTTTTCTTTCCGCGCTTTGCATCAGCATAGCGGTATCCATACCGGCCTGACGGCAGAGGTCGATGAGCAGATCGCCATCCTGGTCTTTGCCCAATACGGAGGCCAGGCTCACGTTGGCGCCCAGACTTTTGCAGTTCAGCGCTACGTTGGCAGCCCCGCCCAGGCGGCTTTCCTTTTTCCTGATGTTGACGACAGGTACAGGGGCCTCCGGAGATACCCGTTCTACATCGCCCCACCAATAATTATCCAGCATCACATCGCCGACTACCACAACGTGCAGTCCCGGCATGCCGGCAAATAATTCTTTGATCTGTTTTTCGTTCATTTATATTTACTTGGCTTCGGCAGCGCCGCGCTGAATAAAGTAATAAATAGGGATGCCTGCCAGTACAATGATCAGGCCCGGCCAGGTGTATTGCGGTTTGAAGACGATCAGCAAAGCGCAGAAACTAAGCCCCAGCAGGATGTACAGCAGGGGTAAAAAAGGATAGCCGAAGGCTTTGTAGGGCCTGGGCGCATCCGGCCGTTTGCGGCGCAGGATAAAGATGCCTGCTATGGTCAATACGTAAAACAGCACCACCACGAAGGAGATCATGTCCAGCAGGTCGCCGTAGCGGCCACTCAGGCAAAGCAGTGCCGCTACAACGAATTGTGCCCAAAGCGCCCATTGGGGCACATCATTTTTGTTGAGGGTGCCTGCTTTTTTGAAAAACAGGCCGTCCTGCGCCATTGTGTGGTACACCCTTGCGCCGGACAGGATCAGGCCGTTGTTGCAACCGAAGGTGGAGATCATGATCAGGGCCGCAACAAGGTACGGTCCTGTAGTGCCGAACAGCTGCTGTGCCGCAGCCACGGCTACCCGGTCCTGTGCCGCATGCGCAATGCCGTTCAGGGGCAATACGTTCAGGTACATCAGGTTCATCAGGATGTAAATGACGGTGACGGTCAGGGTACCCAGGAAAAGGCTGAGGCCGATATTTTTTTGCGGGTTGCGGATCTCTCCGGCTATAAAGGTGACATTGTTCCAGGCGTCGGAACTGAATACAGAACCGACCATAGCGGCCGCTACGGCGCCCAGCAGGGTAATGGTATCGATATTAGCCCAGAGGCCGCTGCTTTCGCCGCCCGCTGCTTTTACTTCCTGCATCGCGTTCCAGGGATTGACCCAGTTTTGCGACCAGAAACTTTCTTTGACCAGCATAAAGCCGCAGAGGATCAGGCCAAACATGGCCACCAGTTTGCTGAGTGTGAAGACCAGCTGTATCCATTTGCCTTCTTTTACCCCCCGGGAGTTGAGGTAAGTCAGCAGGGCGATCACCGCAATAGCAACCACGTGTGCCGGGTAAATGGTCAGTTTGCCGATCTGCAGCAGGATGTTTTCTTCTTTAAGATCCAGTACCGGGAAGAAGTAGCCTGAAAATTTGGCAAAAGCCACACCCACTGCGGCAATGGTGCCGGTCTGGATCACCGCAAAAAAGCTCCAGCCGTACAAAAAGGCGATGAGCTTGTTGTACGACTCTTTCAGGTACACGTATTGGCCGCCGGCTTTGGGGAACATGCCGCTCAGTTCTCCGTAGCTGATCGCTGCGGTCATGGTCATCAGGCCGGTAATGGCCCAAACGGCAATCAGCCAGCCGGAACTGCCCACATTGCGCACCATATCGGCGCTCACGATAAAGATGCCGGAGCCGATCATGGAGCCGATGACCAGTAGCGTGCCGTCCAGTAAGGACAGCGAACGGTGAAATGAGCCTGTTTTTTGTTCCAAAAGCCTGATTTTGAAGGTTATTTAGCTTTGCTTGTATCGCTGGTAGAAGGTTTGTATTCATTCAGGCCTTTCAATACATCTTCGGTAATGTCCAGGGATTTGTTGGCATACAGGATCTGGCCCACTTTGGAGTAGGACAGGATGTAGTCGTATTTGTTGTCTTTATTGTAAATGGCCAGGTATTCGTCTATGTTTTTCTGCAGTTTTTCACTGAAAGCCAGTTGTTTTTCCTGCAGTTGCTCAGCCAGGGTACTACGGCGGGTTTCCAAAGATTGCTGCATTTGTCCCAGTCTTTGCTGAGCGGCTTTACCTTCGGCTTCGCTGAGGGCACCTGCCTGTGCTTTTTGCTGGAATGCGGCAATATCATTCTGCAATTGCTGCGCCGAACGCTGCAATTCGGATTCTACACGGGCTTGCTCAGCAGTGAGGGCGTCTGCTTCAGACTTCCAGAAGGTGTATTTGGCCTGCAGGGTATCCACATTTACATAGGCGATCTTGCCGGTAACAGGTCCGCCGTTTGCCACAGCCGGGGTGCTGGCTGCAGGTTTGTTATTGCAGGAGGATACGGTCAGGGCGGCGATTACAGCTGCCAGTATGGTCTTTGCGGAAAAGTGCTTCATTGTGCGCATAATAATTAATAAAAAATAAAATT
>JAEUVW010000014.1 GCA_016786525.1 Chitinophagaceae bacterium | reverse complement strand
TGCATCCAGGCATACACCTGCCCGACTACCAGGCTGAATGATTTTGCGGTAAAAACACCTGCCGTATCATCGTCCTTCGTCGCCACAAATACCTCGAATTGCTGTTCCTCATCCAGCGTGAACGTACAATTGTACACTTCCAGTATCTTACGCAGCTTGATCGTCGCTTTCATCAGCCTTATGCCATTTCGGGATACAGCAACTGGTCCAGCGAGCTGATGCCCGGTATATTGACTGAAATAAATCCTTCGCCGAATTGTGTACCGATCTTTTTGCCCATCAGCGCATCGCGGTAGCGGATCTGGTCGATGAAATTTTGGGTAGCGATATAGGTAATGGGTTCATCGGAACCCGGTTGATGGAATTGTGAAGTATAGGCTTTGATGGCCTGCATTTTTTGCTCAAAAGTGTCGCTGATGTCTACAATAAAGGTAGGCTCCAGCTGGCGATCCTGGATCAGGGAGAATACACGCTTCGGGCGCCAGGCCTCCTGGGGCTGCCCGGCATCATCCAGGGTCTCTATTTTGCGCAGACCGGCCAGGAAACAGGCATCGCTGACCAGGCGGTAGCCGCGCCCGTGGTCCGGGTGACGGTCTTCGGGTGCATTGGTGATGACGATCTCAGGCCGGTATTTGCGGATATAGTGAATGATCTTCTTCTGGTGCTCTTCATCATTTTTAAAAAAACCGTCGCGCAGCTGTGCATTTTCGCGTACTGCCAGTCCCATGATCTTAGCGGCATCTGCAGCTTCGGTATAGCGCTGCGCCACAGAACCGCGTGTACCCAGCTCTCCCTCAGTAAGGTCCACAATGCCCACACGCTGCCCCATCGCTGCATGTTTGGCTAAGGTACCGCCGCAACCCAATTCAATATCGTCGGGATGCGCGGCTATAGCGAGTATCTGTAATTTTTCCATAAAGCTGGTAAAAAAGTAAAACGCAAAGCTAAGTGCATTCCACCTGCTTTGCGTTCTACAAATTGTATAAAAATATTAAACTGTTGCGGCTTTGGCTTTGCTGAAAGACAAGGCTTTGTTCACCATGTCTTTGGAACCGATGTAGATCGGCGTACGCTGGTGCAGTTCGGTGGGGATGATGTCCAGGATACGGCCATTGCCGGAATCGGCCACACCACCGGCAGCCTCCACGATGAGGGCCATCGGGTTGCATTCGTATTGCAGGCGCAGTTTACCGCTGGTACTTTTTTTATCAGCCGGGTACAGGAAGATACCGCCTTTGATGAGCGTACGGTGCAGGTCCGCTACCATAGAGCCGATGTAGCGGTGCGAGTAAGGGCGGCCTTCTTCTTTGTGCTCTTCCATGCAATAGTTCAGGAAGTCCCTTACCGGTTGCTCATACTTGTTCGTATTGCCCTGGTTCAGGGAATAAATCTTGCCTTTCTCCGGGCATTTCAGGTCGGGATGCGACAGGCAGAACTCCCCGATGGAGCTTTCGAGGGTAAAGCCATTTACACCCAGCTTGGTCGCATAGACCAGCATGGTGCTGGAGCCATAGATCACATAGCCGGCAGCCATCAGCTTATTGCCTTCCTGCAGGAAGTCGGCTTCGATGCAGGGAGAGCCCAGGGGGCTTACACGCTTGTAAATAGAGAAGATGGTACCGATAGAAGCATTCACATCGATATTGCTGGAACCATCCAGCGGGTCAAACAGCACCACATACTTTGAATTCACAGAAAACTCATCGTTGAAACACAGGAATTCATCATTTTCTTCGGATGCAATACCGGCACATTCAGCGCTGTTCTGCAATACATTGATCAGGGTCTCATTGGCAAAGATGTCCAGCTTCATCTGCTCTTCGCCCTGCACATTGGTCGCACCGTGTTTGCCAAGGATGTCTACCAGGCCGGCTTTATTGACCTGCTTGTTGATGATCTTGCAAGCCAGCGCGATATCGCGCAGCAGGGAAGACAGTTCGCCCGTTGCATGAGGAAAACGGCGTGTTTCCTGTATCGTAAACTCATCCAGCGTGATCAGCTTTCTTTTTTTCGTATCCATACTTCTTTATAAAATGTTTGCAAAAGTAGGCAAAACTATCAGCTTATAAAATTTTGAGGCGATTCGGGGCATTTTCCGGTCCTCCTGCCAATTATTAAGAAATAAAATTATAATTTGTTTCAAAAATAACCAGTTTATGCCAGCCGTAGATTCCAAAACCCGGATCCGAAACATCCAGGCCAGGCTCAAAGTGCCTGCCACAGGTCTATTTGACATACCGACCGCACAAGCCTTTGAAGCCCTTGCCGGCTACCCTATGCGTGCAGGGGCTAACCAGCTCACCCATATCGTGTCGATACAGATGTTCCTGAAGATCACGGTGGATGGTGTCGCAGGTCCTGAAATGCTGACCCGTGTTGAAAATTTCCTGAGCACAAAACTCCCGCCTCTTCCCGCAGGCACCAGTATACGGGTATCGCGGCAGTCGATGGATATGCTCATTGGCTTTGAAGTAAGCTCCGAGGCACAGTACAACAAAAATTACCAGAAACCGATCTGGCCCGGCGGGGAGAGCGGCGTAACGGTGGGTATCGGCTACGACCTGGGCTTCAACGACCGGAATACGATCGCTGCGGCCTGGAGTGATTTTGTTAGCTCCCCTACCCTGTCCACACTCCAGTCTGTTGCAGGGCTTACCGGTGTCCGGGCAAAAAATGCACTGGCCGGTACCAGCGGAGTCAGCATTGACTATACTACGGCGCAATCGGTCTTTTACCAGACCACCTTACCAGTGTACGCGCGCCGGACCAAAAGTATTTACCCCGGCATGGAAAAGCTTCCTCCCGATGCCCAGGGCGCATTACTGTCCCTGGTCTACAACCGGGGGGAAAGCCTGGACGGCCCCAGTCGTGCTGAAATGAAAAACATTGCAGGCCTGGTCGCAGAGCAGGACCTGCAGGGCATAGGCCGCCAGATCCGCAATATGAAACGCCTGTGGAAAAACAAAAACCTGCCCGGCCTGCTGGCGCGCCGCGACCAGGAAGCAAGCCTTGTAGAGCAGGCCAGCTTCAATATCCTGAGCGAGGACATTATAATCATATAAGGCAGGGGCTGAATCATGTAACAGCAACTGTCGTGATTTGCAAGGCTCTGTAGTAATTTCGCCCCCGACGATACCGCTACGGATTGACTATTTTTTTTCAGACGCAAGCTTATGGATTTCAACATCAAGATTCCCGCCAACAAAGTAAGACAAGTACTGTTCCTGGCATCAATACTGGCCCTCGGCCTTATTCTCTACCTGCAGATGACCTTTATGCTGGGCGCCTTTCTCGGCGCTACGGCCTTGTATATGCTGCTGCGCAAAATGATGTATAAACTGGTGTACGAGAAGCACTGGAAAAAATGGATCGCCGCCAGCCTGCTGATGCTGCTGTCCTTTATCGTGATCGTATTGCCCTTCGCCTGGATCGGGTATATCCTTGCAGATAAAATCACGCCCATCATCCACAATCCGGAGATCATCACCAAAACCGCCGATAAGATACAGGATTACCTGAACCAGCGTTTCGGCATGGACATCCTGTCTGAACCCAACCTGGCCAAGATCACCAATGCGATCAGCAACCTGATCCCCAAAGTGCTCAGCTCTACCGCCAATACGCTTGTAAACGTGGTGGTGGCTTACTTCCTGCTCTGGTTCCTGCTGATGAATGCCGGCAATGTAGAGCGCTGGCTGCAACGCAACCTTCCTTTCCAACCCGACAATCGCAAAAAGGTGATCCAGGAAGTAAAGGAATCCGTCATGAGCAATGCAGTAGGCCTGCCCATTATGGGTGCGATACAGGGAGCGCTTGCTGTGCTGGGCTACTGGATGTTCGACGCACCCGATCCCCTGCTCTGGGGCATCGTGACGGGTATCTGTTCCTTTATCCCTTTTGTCGGCACGATGGCCGCCTGGGTTCCTATTGCCCTGCTCAGCTTTGCCGCCGGCGATACCAGCAACGGGCTCGCGCAGGTAGCCTGGGGCCTGATCGTCATCGGGGGCAGCGACAATGTATTCCGCATGATCCTGCAAAAAAGGATCGGCAACATTCACCCGATGATTACCGTTTTCGGTGTCATAATAGGACTGAACATGTTCGGCTTCCTGGGCCTGATCTTCGGGCCCCTGCTGATCTCCCTGTTCCTGCTGCTGGTCAAAATCTACCTCAACGAGTTTGTTGACAAAAGCGTACATGTGGATGTGATCACGCACCGGGGAGAGGATAAAGATGAAGGCACATTGACCGATTAATCCCGTAAAGATCAATGAGTGTCAGAAAAAATATACTGCTGATCGTCGGCAGCGCTACCCCTCAATCGTCCAACCTGCAGCTGGCCCGGACCATACAGGCTATGGGCGGGGATAGCTATACCATTACCGAAAGCCTGGCGCAGCTTCCGCATTTCGAGCCCCTGCTGTCTGCAGCAGCGCCACCGGAAGCCGTACTATTGTTCCGCAATAAGGTGGAGCAGTCTGACGGTGTTATTATCTGTACACCGGAATATATTTTCAGCCTGCCTGCTGTGTTGAAGAATGCATTGGAATGGTGTGTGGCCACCACCATTTTTGCCCAAAAACCCGCGGGCCTGATTACGGCCTCGGCGCATGGAGCAAAAGCGCATGAAGAACTGCAACTGATCATGAAAACGCTGGAAGCCCGTTTCACCAAAGACACTACCCTGCTGATACAGGGCATAAAGGGTCGCTTTGATCAGCAAGGCAATCTGAGCGATAGACAGACAGCGGTACAGCTGCAGGCATTCGTATCCGCCTTTGAGGATTTGGTGGGCTTGTGTTGATGCAGCACCCTACTCCGAAGCTGATCAGGAGGCTGATCTACAGCCCATTGCTACCCTCGGGTGACAGACTGTAATGCTAACCATGCAATGCACCAACAGCAGAGGCCTGCTGATTGAACTATTACAGGACGGTTTGCCACAGGCAGACAGGCAACCGGAAGTTCCTATTCTAAACTCCTCCCGCTTAGCAGGATGTCTCCCGAAAGATGTCATCCCGACGAAGGAGGGATCTATACGTAAGCCCGTGTTTGTTGCGCAAAATGTATCTGACACTGGCAGAGGGTAAGATCAATTGCTCCTGTTCGGTATATGCCGAAGCACATGCAACACAGATCGGGTGAGGAAGGCGGCCTCAGGCACGACTCATCCTGTTTCTGAAACGACAAAAGCCTGCAATCTCCTGCAGGCTTTTCAGAATAAAACAATATCAAACTTATTTCTTCGGGTACAGCATCTTGTAGTCCATGCGCACTTTACCGGCAGTAATGTCGTCCAGTTTCTTTTTCAGCAGGCGACGTTTCAGCGGGGCGATATGGTCGATAAACAGCTTGCCGTCTATATGGTCGTATTCATGCAGGATCACGCGTGCGGTAATACCGTCAAAGGTTTCCTCATGTTCTTTAAAATCTTCGTCCATAAAGCGCAGCGTCACCGTTTGCCCGCGCAGTACGTCTTCGCGCACCTTGGGAATGCTCAGGCAGCCTTCATTGTAGGCCCAGGGCGTACCGGATTCATCTATTTTATGTGCATTGATGAATACGCGCTTGATGCCCTTTTCGTTGGGGTATTCTTTTTTATCTTCTTCGTCAAATCCTTCCACGATCTGCACCGTATCGACAACAAACAGACGGATAGCCTTATTGATCTGCGGTGCGGCTATACCCACGCCATTACTTCGGTACATGGTCTCCCACATATCGGCGATCAGCTTTTTCAGCTCAGGGTAAGCAGGGTCAATATCGGGGCATACGACACGCAATACGGGATGGCCGTAAGCGACTACTGGTAATATCATCTTTATTCCTTATTAATTTTTCTAAGTCTGCGAAGGTACGGATAAATCAGGACAGCGATTGCAGGTATTCCTGCAGCATCAGGGTCGCACTCAGCGCATCGATGTTTTCCTTTTTCTGCCGTTCGCTTTTTTTCATACCCATTTCCAGCATCGCAGCTGTCGCCATTTTGGAGGTATACTGCTCGTCAAGCAGCTCCAGTGGCAAATCAGGAAATACCTTCCTGAAGTTTCGGGCAAACTTCTCCACCAAAGGCGTGGCATCGGTAGCGCTGCCGTCCAGCGCCAGGGGATAGCCCACCAGCACCAGGTCAACCGTTTCTGCTTTCATATACTGCTTCAGCCAGTAGATGAGACTATCCCGTTCCACAGTATCCAGGGCAGAGGCAATGATGCGCAGGGGGTCGGTAACGGCAATGCCGCAGCGCTTTTTCCCATAGTCGATACAAAGGATCCTTGCCATCTGTTTTAGTTAATGAGTACCCAGTTAAAACCAAAGCGCAGCATGGCATTCTGTGCGGCATAGCCGTTGCTGATGATCAGGTTGTCGTTGAAAAATTGCTGCACCTGGTCGAACATAATATAGGCCCGGAAGCGCTTGATGTTGAAATTGAAAAACACCGAAGCTTCCGGCGTATTGGCCACCAGGTAGCTGGTCTGGTAGTAAAACTGGTTGAAGAAAGGGGAATAGCCATTGGCATAATAGTCGCTGTGGTAGCGTACTTCCAGTCCGGTAGCAATCTTCAGTTCACGGTTGAAGATGCGCGTCTCGATCGAAAACTGGTGACGGCCCATCAGTTTCGGCACATTCACAGGGGCACTGCCCGTTTTCTGCTGGTACAACAGCTCATTGTCCAGCACGAAGTTGCCGAAGTAAAACACTTTTCTCAACCATACCTGCGCCAGCGAAAAAGCAGGAGCGTACTGTGCCGGGTTCTGCTGCTCGTCGAAATACAGGTAATTGCCGATCAGGTAATTCCTGGCCCCGGCAGACAGCTTATACTTAGGGCTGCTGATACTGGCAAACAGTTGGGTAGTACTCTCTTTGCCGAAGTCGTTGGTGCGCGCCCAGAACTGGTTTTGATACAGAGTATAGTTGTACGGGGCGTTGTTCAGCTGCTGCGAGGCGCCGATGCGGATACTCCCCCAGCCCTTGCCCAGGTCTTTGGCCAGGGCGGCATCGGCCAGGAAATTGCCTGCCGCCGTACCCGTGACAAAGAGTTTAGCATTGGCCGAAAAATCCCATTGCTTTTCCCTGCTGCCTTCCTTCAGCAAAGAAGCCAGCACATAGTTGCTGATGATGTTGTCTTCCTGCTTGCCGTTGATGTAGTGGGTACCGAACTGGTCGAAGCGGTTGCCCACTCCGGCATTGAACACAAACTGGTTGTCGCTTTTGCCCAGTATACCGTTCAGCAGGATACGGTTATCTGCATAAAACCATTCCTGCCGGCTGTACACGGAGTCGCCCGACGCAAAAGTCCTCCTGAAAAAATCGCTGTACCGCAGGGAGTCCGGGCGCATATCCTTGTACAGGTAACGCTGGTTGCTCATCTCCAGCCGGTGCCCGATCCGGAAGCGGGGAATCAGTTTATCCGAATACTGTGTCGAATCTTCACTATACGTCGTATCGCGCCTGCCCCAGGTGTAGGCCTGATCGATCATGATGCTGAAGTCGCGGTTCATGGTGGTCACCGGGGAACGTACCGCACTGTAGCCATTGTTGGCAAAGCGCACCGGTATGGACTTGCGGTCGCGGTATTGGGGGTTGCTGAAAAAAGTATCGGCGACCATGCCGCCGTTTTCATCATGCTGCTGCTTATTTTCTACCAGAGCCGCATACAGCTGGTACTGCTGCGAAGGCGATGTATAGTTGGTGCTCAGGTAAAAATTATCGTGGTTGTTGCGTTGTACCAGGTAATAGCCCGGCGTATTTGTCTTGCGGTAATTGAACGCCACATTCCAGTACGGCTTGATGTTCTGCGTATGGAAAATCTGTGCCGTCTGCTCCAGCTTGCTGCCCAGGTTGTACACAAAGGTGGAATAAGGCCTTGTCGTATTGTAATAGTTCATACTATCCACCTTGTACCGCAGCGCATCGAAGCTATGATAGCCTAAGGAAAGCCCCACAGGGTTTTGCGGGGTAAACATCAGGTTCATCGAAGGGCTGCCCAGGTTGCCCAGGTCGCGGTACCAGGGCTGGCTGTAGGGCCTGCGATGGAGGGTATGGATAGAGGTATCGATATAGCGCTTTACCGTAGAAAAAGGCCGGGTGTAGTAAATCTGCGCATCTCCCGTCTCCCACTCTCCTGTATTCGTTTTCTTCGCATTGGTATCTACAGGGGCGCCATACAGGTTTTGCTTGTTCGGCTGTGTCTGCGCAGACACAGTCTTTGCAGGCAAAAGCCACAGCAGGGCTGCAAACGCCTGAAAAAACCGGGTAAAAAAGGAGTATGGTTTGTTTTTCACGAAGCAGCAAAGGTAGGTTGTGCAGGAATACAAGCGAAATCAAATCGTTTTTTATCAAAAATGACTTGTGCGCAATTTAACAAAATTCACCCCCGATTTTTCAGGGCAGCGATTATCTTTATCGCGGCAATGAAGCAACTGATTCCTATCCTGATCCCACTTATCCTTTGCTGTACCTTTTCGACGGCCCAGCAGATCACCGGCGTCATCCAGGACAGGGAGAGCAAAATGCCCCTGGCCAACGTACAGCTCAATAATATCTACAACGGCAGGACCATCTTTACCGACAGCCAGGGCCGTTTCTCCATTGCAGCCGACCGCGGGCAACTGGTAGAGATCAGGTATGCCGGGTACAGCGCCCAAAGCATACGCCTGTCTCAGGGCCACATCGCACCCTATTTCAAAATATACCTGGACAAGATTGCAGTACTGAACCCCGACCGCTATGCGTCCAGCGGGCTGAGCGAGTACCAGATCGACAGCATCAAGAACCGCGAACTGTACGGGCATGTACTCGATTTCCGCAGGCTCACCAACTTTGAAGCCATCGAAAGCCCCTTCTCTGCACTCAGCAAAAGCAATAATGAGAAATGGCGCTTCCAGGAAGACTACGCGATGTTTGAGCGGGAAAAATACATCGATTACACCTTCAATGAAAGCCTGGTCAAACAGATCACCGGCCTGGAAGGAGAAGAGCTGCAACGCTATATGAAGCGCTACCGGCCCAGCTACGAGGCCCTGCGCAGTATGACCCTGTACGACTATTATTCTTATATCCGCGCTACGGCCGAACGCTTCAAACGCTACGGTAAACCCTCCACACCACGCAACTCATTCTGACGGCCTTTAGCTTTCTTTATGATTTTTAATGATGGGAAAGCAGGCATTCGCAGTAGCTTTGCCGCTTATTTCGAAAAAATAATTGTTTTTTCATTATGGATGCCCTCAATAATATAATGCTTTCCGAGATCATCACTATCAGCTTTACGCTGTTTGCGGTGATCGACATACTGGGCTCCGTGCCGATACTGATCTCACTGAAAAGGAATATGGGACAGATCAGCTCCGTACAGGCCACCACGGTTTCCGGGGCCCTGATGCTGCTGTTTTTCTTTGCCGGAGAGCAGGCGCTGAAGTTTATGGGTCTGGATGTCAGCTCCTTTGCCATTGCCGGCTCCATAGTCATCTTTATCCTGGCCCTGGAGATGATCCTGGGCTTTGACATCTTCAAAGCAGACAAAGACACCAAGACAGGCAATATTGTGCCCATAGCCTTCCCCATCATTGCCGGCTCCGGCACCCTGACCACCATTGTATCCCTGAAGGCGGCCTACCACCAGTACAATATCCTGATCGGCATCCTGATCAACCTTATCATTGTGTTCCTCTGCCTACGCTCGATCAGCTTTATCGAAAAGCTGCTGGGCCCGAATGGCATAGCCGTAGTGCGCAAGTTTTTCGGCGTCATCCTGCTGGCCATTGCCGTCAAGATCTTCAAAGCCAATATGAGCCTTTAAAATACTGGTGAATTACGGTCAGACGTATGATAAATTGCCTGATTATGCCTTACTTTT
Organism: Chitinophagaceae bacterium; assembly: GCA_016786525.1. Lineage (GTDB taxonomy): Bacteria > Bacteroidota > Bacteroidia > Chitinophagales > Chitinophagaceae > Rurimicrobium. The sequence continues at coordinate 61 of JAEUVW010000014.1, read as the reverse complement.
GCGTTCCCGTATAGTAACAGAGAAAAAATAACAGCATATATATGTTTGATAGTTTAAGCGA
>JAEUVW010000409.1 GCA_016786525.1 Chitinophagaceae bacterium | reverse complement strand
AGCACAAAGGCCTTCATGCTCTGCCCGCCTTCAGACACGCTCTGGGAGCCGAGTTTGGTCTTGGTCTGGCTTTCAAATACAGGCTCCTGCACCCGCACCGCAATGGCGGCGCAGATGCTTTGCCGCACATCTGCCGCATCGTAGTCTTTCTTGAAGAAGTCGCGCACCACTTTTACAAAGGCTTCGCGGAAGGCGCCCTGGTGCGTACCGCCCTGCGTCGTATGCTGGCCGTTGACAAAAGAGTACAGGTCTTCGCCATAGTCGCCGGTGTGGGTAATGGCGACTTCAATATCACTCCCCTTCAGGTGAATGATGGGATAGCGCATAGACTCCTCGCTGGTCTTGCGTTGCAACAGGTCCAGCAGCCCGTTTTTCGAAATAAAGTTGCGCCCGTTGAAGTTGATCTGCAGGCCTGCGTTCAGGAAACAGTAGTTCCAGATCTGGTTTTCAACATATTCGAATATATACTTGTAATGCTTGAAGATGGTGTCGTCGGGGACAAAGCTGACAAAGGTACCATTGGCTTCGTCTGTCGCTGTTTCTTTATGTTCTTTTACCAGTACCCCACGCTCAAACTCTGCTGTTTTCTTTTTGCCGTCGCGGAAGGAGGTAACGCTGAACAGGCTGCTCAAGGCATTCACCGCTTTGGTACCGACCCCGTTCAGGCCCACAGATTTCTGGAAGGCTTTGCTGTCATATTTGGCGCCGGTATTGATCTTGCTGACCACATCCACGACCTTGCCCAGGGGGATACCCCTTCCGAAGTCGCGTATGGTGGCCAGGCCATTCTCCAGCTTCAGCTCTACCCTCTTGCCATGCCCCATCATATATTCGTCGATACAGTTATCTACCACCTCCTTGAGCAAAACATAGATACCGTCATCCATGCTGCTGCCGTCTCCAAGCTTACCGATGTACATACCCGGCCTGAGGCGGATGTGCTCCCGCCAGTCCAGCGACCGGATACTGTCTTCGTTATAAATAACTTCCTGTTCTGCCATCTCAATTCCTTTTTTAAGAACGCAAATGTATATGGATTTCCGGTTTCCGGCACCTCTGCCTCACTTTGCAGATAATAACATTCATTTTAGCCCGGGGCATTTCTTTTATAAAAATATTATTTTACCTTGCAACCTTTAACATAATGCAAACATTCAGCCCGGAAGACCGTGGCAGTCTGTATCCTTGTTGTTGAACGCCTTATTTACATTATATAATTACACCTTGATGAAAAGAAAATTCCTGTTATTGTCTGCGGTTTCCCTGGCCGTGTTATCATCATGCAACAAGAAAGAAGAGGCGGTAAAGCCTGAGTTTAAAGATGGTAAAACTTATGCCATACGTGACTTTGTAAAGATTGTAGGCGTCAGCACGTATACCGATCTCAACAATGCCGCGACCAAGCTGAGCATTTCGATCCAGAACCTGGAAACCAACACCAGCCCCTGGAACCTGGGAGAAGCACAGAACCTCTGGAAACGAATGCATTCGGTATGGAAGTTAAGCTCTGCCCTGCATTTCGGACCGGTTGATGAAGGCGGGTATGCGGATAAGCTGGACAGATCGCCGGCAAACATCAACGAGCTGAATATACTGCTCGCCGACCACAACAAAAGCCTGGAGCAGTCCGACATTGAAAAGCTGCCGGACGACCAGAAAAGCATGCACTGCATGGAATATATCCTCTTCGGTAAAGATGGCAGCCGCAAAGCCGAAACGCTGACCGCCCGCGAGAAAAAATACCTGTCCAGCCTGGCTAAAAATATGCAGAAAAGCTTCCAGGACATTTACCAATCCTGGACAAATTCCTTCTACAACGATATTTTCTTCGCCGGAACAACGAGCACCAAATTCAAAAGCAAAAAAGCGCTTTTTGTGGCTATGGCAGACGGCATGCGCAAAGCCTGTGAAAACCTGGTGAAAAATGACCTCGGCCGTCCTTATGATTTTACGGACTCTTCGCGCACAGAATCCCCCTACTCCAACACCTCACTGGAAAACGTGAAAGTGGCCATGACAGGGGTAAAAAACGCTTATTACAGCACTTATGGCCTGGATTCCGGCTATGGCCTGAAGTATGTCGTGACTGAGAAGAACAGTGGCCTGGACTCCAAGTTTTCAGATCGCCTGAAGCAAGCCAATACGGCCCTGGACAAACTCAGCCCTACGCTGGACAAGGCACTCTACACCCAGTTGCAGGACGTAAAGGTGGCTATCGATGCGATAGATTCACTCCGTTCTACCCTGGAACTGGAAATGAAGCCTTTCTTCAATACAATCGAAGATTAATATCCGCATTACTTTCCCGGAGGCCCGTTTATCGCAAACGGGCCTCTTTTTTTACCCGATCCGGGATAAGCGTTCTGCAGCCTGAAGCAGGGTCTCTTCTTTTTTCGCAAAGCAGAACCTCAGGATTTTATCATCATGCCGGTCACTGTAAAACACGCTGACCGGTATGGTGGCCACACCATACTGCCGGGTCAGCATAACGGCGTACTCCGTATCCGGCAGATCGCTCAGGTGTGCATAAGATGCCAGCTGGAAATAACTGCCTGCAGCAGGAGCCAGCAGGCGGAAGGGTGTCTGTTGCATCAGTTCCAGGAAATAGTCCCGTTTTTGCTGCAGCAGGGCGCTTGCAGCGCCACCGGAAGCAGGGCGGGCCAGGAAATGGGCCAGGGCATGTTGCGCAGGAGTATTGACACTAAAACTCAAAAACTGGTGAATGTTCCTGAAGGCTTTGGTAAGGTCTTGTGCTGCGATACAATAGCCTATTTTCCAGCCGGTGCTGTGCAGGCTTTTACCAAAAGAAAAAAGGGCAAAGGAGCGGCTGCGCAATTCGGGGTGCTGCAGCACACTCGTATGTTGCAGCCCGTCAAATACCAGCTGGTCGTACACTTCGTCGGAGAGGATGTAGATATTCCGGCCGGAAACCAGCGCTGCCAGGCAGTCCCAGTCTGCCCGGCTCCAGACGGTACCCGAGGGGTTGTGCGGGGTGTTGACGATAATAGCCCTGGTCTTGTCCCCGATCGCATCTTTGAGGGCCTGCCAGTCCGGCCGGAATGTTTCGGGCTGCAGCTTTACCCCCACGGGTTTGGCGCCCTGCATTTCTATATTCGGCTTGTACGAATCGTAACAGGGTTCCAGCACCACTACCTCGTCTCCCGGTCGCAATACAGCGGACAAAGCAGTATAAATGGCATAAGTCGCGCCGGGTGTAACCGTAATTTCGGTACCGGCATCTGCCGTCACACCGTGCCGGCGTGCAATATCTGCGGCAATTGCGTCCCGCAGCCCCGGCAGCCCGGCCATAGGGGCATACTGGTTAAAACCCGCTTTGCTGGCTTCATACAGCAATTGCGGCAATGCAGGGTCTACCGCAAAATCGGGAAAACCCTGCGACAGGTTGACGGCCTGGTGCTCCTGCGCCAATGCACTCATCGTGGTAAAGATATTCAGCTCGGCAGCAGCAAATTTGTGGGGCAGATTTTCCGGGTGCATGTTTGCAGATTGTGAAACGCAAGTATAAAGTTAAAACCTCACAAAGTGGATAAAATGTAGACAACATCTTTGAAAGACACCACAAATATTCATGTATATTTACCTTCTCAAAAACAGAACAGGTTTTATGAAAAAATCGCACCAGATCACCCTGACGCCACTGTCTAAAGAAAGCGGTCCGGAACCGGATTTCCTGGTTTGTAAAAAATGCAATACGAACAAACCCAAAGAGGCATTCAGGAAGGCCAACCTGTGGCGGGCCAAGGTGTGTATGGAGTGTGACTATGCCAATAAAAAAGCTAAAATAGCAGAAGCGAAAAAGGAGAAAGACCTGTATGGTTTTTTCTGATTGCCGCCCCCCTGCCAAAAGAAATGCCTTTGACCCCAGGTCAAAGGCATTGTTATTCAGGAGATGATCTAAACCCTTACACAGACAGGTTAAAGTCCCGGAGCGCATCGTTCAGGCTGGTCTTCAGATCTGTAGATGCTTTGCGCTGACCGATGATGAGTGCACAGTTCACATGGTATTTCCCGGCAGGAAAATTCTTTTCGTAAGAGCCGGGTATCACTACACTTCTTGCCGGCACCCGCCCTTTATACTCCACCGGCGCCGCGCCGGACACATCGATGATCTTAGTAGACTGGGTCAGTACGACATTGGCGCCCAGTACGGCTTCTTTCTCTACATGTACTCCTTCCACCACGATACAGCGTGAGCCGATAAAACAACCGTCTTCTATAATGACCGGAGCGGCCTGCAGGGGCTCCAATACGCCGCCGATGCCTACTCCTCCACTCAGGTGTACCTGTTTACCGATCTGCGCGCAGGAACCTACCGTAGCCCAGGTGTCCACCATAGTACCTTCTCCTACATAAGCGCCGATATTGACATAAGAAGGCATGAGCACTACGCCCCTGGCCAGGAAGGATCCGTAACGTGCTACGGCATGCGGCACAGCACGTACCCCCAGGGCTTCATAATTCTTTTTCAGCAGCATTTTATCGTAAAACTCCATAGGGCCGCTCTCCCAGGTCTGCATCTTTTGTACCCCGAAGTACAACAAGATCGCTTCCTTCACCCACTGGTTTACCTGCCATTCGCCGCTTTCCAGCTGTTCAGCTACGCGCAGTTCTCCTTTATCGACCAGGTTGATGGTATCGTGAACGGCTTCTTCATACCGGTTTTCTTTCAGCAAGTCCCGGTTGGCGTACGCAGCCTGTATCAATTCTTTTAACTCTTGCATGTGCTATTCGTTTTAATAAAAAAATGAGCATAAAAAAACCGTACTCGGTGAGTACGGTATAGTGTGGAAGCACACGGATTCGAACCGCGGACCCTCTGCTTGTAAGGCAGATGCTCTGAACCAGCTGAGCTATGCTTCCATTTGTAAGAACTTTTTTCCCGTTGTGCTGCTGTGTTTCAAGCGCTTTGGGAGTGCAAAGATAAGCGCTGATTTCTATTCTCCAAATTTTTTTCAAAAAAAGTTTTCCTTCATACAAGCCGCCATAATCCGGCGCCTGTACCTTGGCGGGCCGCATGCATCATCGCTGACGTATGCAGGCCGAGGGTCTTTTCCCCGTTCAGGTGCGCAGCATCAATACAACGCAGCATCAGCGCACGGCCGATACCCATGCCGGCGCAAGCAGGATGAACGCCTACAAGTCGGATATAACTCCAGTCTGCAGGATAAATATCGGTCGGGTTGCCGGAGGGTACCAGGAAGGCCATGCCCACCGGCGTTTCATCTTTGATACACAAAAAACTTTCTCCGGCCGTCACCAGCGAATGATACACAGCCTCAGCACCAAGATTAGCCGCCAGCTCCGCCCAGTACCCTGGCGTCAACTCCTTTTCAAATTGTCCGTATGAAGCCAGGCCCAGGCGCTGCAAAGCCGGGAGATCGCCGAGGGTCGCTGAACGGTAATACATGCTGCTGTCCATCTGCTTAAATGCCCGGGATTTTTTGCCGGAGCAAACCGGCCAAATGTACCTGTACCGCTTCCCATTCGGTATCGATGATGCTGTAGTACACAGAGTCGCGTTTGCTGCCGTTTTCCCGCACCATATCGTTCCGGAATATGCCTTCGTATTGCGCCCCGATCTTTTCGATCGCTTTGCGCGAACGCTGGTTCAGCACATCGGTACGCAATTGCACCCGGTAAGCCTTCAATTGCTCAAAGCAGTAGCGCAGCAGCAACAGCTTACACTCCAGGTTGATGCCGCTGGCCCAATATTCAGGCGCCAGCCAGGTCCAGCCTATTTCAAGCCTGCGGTGCTGGGGTTGAATTTCAGTAAACCGCGTACTCCCGATAATTTTACCCGAATCGTTGTGGCGGATCACAAAGGGGTATTGTGTTCTTTTCTCACGCTCTTTGAGGGCTGCGTCAAACACCTCAAGGAAGGTGCAGCTTCTGCTTGGATCTACGGAGTAAAACTCCCAGATACGGGCATCTTTTGCCAGCTGCTCCAGCGGCGTAAAGTGCGATTTATCGAGTGGCAGCAATTCCACCACGGACCCTGTCAACCGTACAGGATGCTCAATCCAGTTCATAAGATAAAGCGTTTTTCATCACTGATTCGCATTATAGTATAGCCGGCATACCCCTCAGCAACCGGTACAAAACCGGTCCTGTGCGTTACCCCGGGGGATTGAGGGCCGGGTAATGCGCGGACGCTAATCCTGCACAAATTAACCCATCCCGGACAATTAATAAAAAATATAAGCCCGGAGCACGGCCCCGGGCTTATCCTTAAATATTTACTTTTATTATTACTGCATGTTGATTTCGAAGGGCAGGAGCATCATCGCCTGACCGTTCATCGCTTTCAGGTCCCTGATCTGCTGCAGCTCCTTGCTGCCCAGGCTCACTTCTTTCAGTATTTCTTTGGCTACAGCTTCTCCAACAGCAGCATTACCGCCCCTGAAGCGCTTCATCAGCGATTTGAGCTTGTCCACCCGCTCGGGGTAGGTCCTGATCTCGTAATCCTTCAGCTGTGCTTTGGCAGCGGCGCTTTTAATGGCCCTGTCCAGGTCGCCCATACCGTCTACCAGCCCGATCGCAAGGGCGTCAGACCCTGTCCATACACGGCCCTGGGCGATGGAATCCACATTGGCTTCCTGCATACGGCGGCCGGCTGCGACACGGCGCTTGAACAAGGCATAGATCGAATCGACACCCCGCTGCATCATACCCATTTCCACGGGTGTCATTTTACGGGTACCGTTAGGGAAGTCCGCATACGGAGCATTCTTTTGCTGGTCGAAGGTAACCCCCAGTTTGTTGGTCAGGAGCCGCTCTGCATTGAACATCATGGAGAACACCCCGATGCTGCCGGTGATCGTAGTCGGCATCGCGAAGATACTGTCTGCTGCACAGGCAATATAATATCCACCCGATGCGGCCACATCACCCATAGAAACAATAACCGGCTTCCTGGCGTGCAGCAATTGCAGCTCGCGCAGGATGATCTCCGAAGCGCGTGCGCTTCCTCCCGGGGAATTGATGCGCAGGACCACTGCTTTTATTTTATCATTGTTGCGTACCGCACGGATCGTTTTGGCCATATCCTTGTCTGTGATCTCATAGTCATTCTCGGACTCCCCGTCTTTGATCTGGCCTTCCGCAAAGATGACGGCTACCCTTCCGTCTTTCGACATATCGTTGTTCGGATCCTTTTTGGCATACTCGTCAAACTCAGCATAGGCAATCTCTTTGTCTTCCTTTACCCCTAATTTGGCCTTTATCATAGACTCCACTTCATCCCAATAGCGGACCCCATCTACGATACGATGATCCAATGCATCCTGCGGAAACTGTATGGCCGCAGTTTGCGCCAGGGCATTTACAGCGGCAGTATCGCTATGGGCATGACCGGCAATTGCCGTAATCAGTTCCGCCCAGATATCCTGCTGTATGGCAGCGATCTGCTGGCGGTTTTCATCGCTCATTTTTTCTGCACGGAAGGGCTCGGTAGCGCTTTTAAATTTACCGGCATAAAAGATCTCCGGCTCTACCTCCAGTTTGGTCAGTGCCTGCTTAAAAAAAGTCAGGCTGCTAGCCAGACCTTTCAGCTCTACATCACCGGCAGGATTGACAAAGATGCTATCGGCTGCAGAACCGACATACAACGCCCCCTGGGTAATGCTTTCGCCATAGGCATACACAAATTTTCCGGATTTTTTAAAGTTGACAATAGACGCACGTATCTGCTGCAGTGTCGCAAAACTGTTTGGGCTTGGAGCAAGGCTGATCAGCAGGCCTTTTATTTTATCATCCTTGCCTGCCGCTTCCATGGCTTTTGTAATTTCATACACACCGGCTTCGGCAGCTCCGCCACTGCCCATAAAAGAGAAAGAGTTGTCTTCTCCCTGCTCATGAAAGGACTGGGCCAGGTCCAGTTTCAGCAGGCTGTTTTCCTTAACGGTGGCCGGTTCAGGCGATTTGCTCGAAACAGCTTTGGTAGCCAGGCCCACAATAGCCCCGATAAACAAGCCGACGATCACCACGCTTGCAACGATCACCCCCAGCAGGGATGCAAAGAACATCTTGAAAAACTGCTTCATAAATTGTCTTTTATTTTTTAAAGAACAAAGGTATCATTGTTTCTATCTTCGCAGCACATAAATCGGTAATAAATCGGTGAGTACAGCATACCTTCTTCTCGGCAGCAACCAGGGCGACAGACAGGCTATTTTGCAGCAGGCTCTTGTATTGCTGGAAGGCCCGGCGGGCCATATTGTTCAACGTTCGGGAATCTATGAAACGGCTGCCTGGGGCAATACAGACCAGCCCAGCTTCCTGAACCAGGCGGTACAGTTGCAGACCCGGCTTGCACCGGAAGCCCTGCTCTCAGCCACGCAGGCTATCGAACACCGCCTGGGGCGCCTCCGTATAGAAAAATGGGGGCAACGGACTTTGGATATCGATATCCTTTTTTACGATGACCTGCAAATGGATACCCCGCAGCTGCGCATACCCCACCCCGAACTCGGCAACAGGCGTTTCGCA
>JAEUVW010000350.1 GCA_016786525.1 Chitinophagaceae bacterium | reverse complement strand
CAACAACTTCATCACCATCGAACGCTCTGCCGTATCTATGGAGATGACGAATGCTTACCGCAAAAAAACAAATCCGACTGCCGTAGCAGCAAAATAATCATACCCGATAATGCTCAAAGTTGGCATTACAGGCGGAATAGGCGCCGGAAAGAGTACCGTATGCCGGGTGTTTGAAACACTCGGCATTCCTGTATTTTATGCAGACGATGCCGCAAAGTTCCTGATGAACACTGATGCCGGGCTGCGGCAGCAGCTCATACAGGCCTTCGGCGAAAAGACTTATGACAACAAGCGTCTGAACAGGGCCTGGCTGGCCCGACAGGTATTCGGCAACCCCGAAAAACTGGCGCAGCTGAATGCACTGACCCACCCGGCCGTGATCCGCTACGGGGAAGCCTGGATAGACCGGCAGCAAACACCTTATGTATTGAAAGAGGCTGCGCTTTTCTTTGAAAGCGGCAGCTATAAAAGTATGGACCTGATGATCGGGGTCTCCGCTCCCCTGCCCCTGCGCATCCGGCGCACCATGCAGCGCGAACACATCAGCGAAGCCCAGGTATTGGAGCGCGTTTCGAAGCAAATGGACGATGCAGCAAAAATGAGCCGCTGCGATTACGTGATCCTGAATGACGACCTGCACTCCGTTATTGATCAGGTGCTGGACCTGCACCGGGAACTGCTGGGTAAGGCAGGATAATATTATTCCTTTACCTGTCCGGTCAGATCCGAACGGAAGACAATGGCATGGCCTGACTCAGCTGAAAAGTAATGCTGGAGGGGGCGTTCTCGGCTGCGGCTCTTAAATCCAGACAATTACATTGATGGTTTGTCCTGTTGCAAGCTTTTCCTTTTTCCTTATGTCTGTCTTCAGCGGCAGCAAATAAGTATTCGCTTTTGTATCAAACCAAATCGCCGTCTCCCATGTACTGCTCCCAACCTGAGCACTTGCTTTCAGCCGGCCCCAGCCTTCTTCCCCGGATTGCAGCGCGCTTCGTATCTCCTGCCCACTCCTGCGGCAGGGAAACAAAATACCAGCTGGCCGGCCCGGCATGTTGCCCTATTTCTGCCGTAAATTCAAATCGTATTGTATGGTGCATCTGGTACTGCTTGCTGCTTGTTTCATAAGCTGAACCGCCTGGTGCATCCCCTGCTGACCGAAAGGCTTATTTCCTTTCCCCGATCTGCTGGCGCCACATCGCGTAATACAGGCCCTTTTCCTCCAGTAATTCTGCGTGTGTCCCCATTTCTGCCACATTGCCCTTCTCGAGGACCACGATCCTGTCGGCATGCATGATGGTAGACAATCGGTGTGCGATCATCACCGTGATATGCTCCCGCTGGCTGGTGATCTGGCGGATAGTCTGCGAGATTTCTTCTTCCGTGATCGAATCCAGCGCAGAAGTCGCTTCGTCGAAGATCATCATCCGGGGCTGGCGCAGCAGGGCGCGGGCGATGGACAGGCGCTGGCGCTCTCCGCCGGAGAGCTTCAGGCCACCTTCACCGATCACAGTATTGATACCCTGCTCTGCCCGTTGCAGCAGGCTGTAGCAGGCGGAACGCTGCAGCACATCTTCGATCTGTGCGTCGGTAGCCTTGGGGTTCACAAACAGGAGATTTTCCTTGATCGTACCGGAAAACAACTGCGTATCCTGCGTCACGAAGCCGATCTGGTGGCGCAGCTCATCGAAGTCTATTTCCGTACCGCGGATATTGTTGTAATAGATCGATCCTTTCTGCGGCTGGTACAGGCCGACCAGCAGCTTCACCAGCGTTGTTTTACCAGAGCCCGAGGGGCCGACAAAGGCCACAGTTTCGCCTTTGCGGATATCGAAGGAAATAGATTCCAGGGCCGGGTGAGAGGCGGTCTGGTGCTTAAAGCCGACCTGGTCAAACCGCAGGGTGTCTATATGGTGGATCGCTACCGGGTTGGCCGGCTTCACCTCCGCCGGGCGGGCAAACAGTTCCTGGATATTGTTCAGCGAAGCCTCTGCTTCGCGGTAGGAAAGGATCACATTGCCCAGTTCCTGCAAGGGGCCGAAAATAAAGAAAGAATAAAACTGCATGGTCAGCAGCTGCCCGATCGTAATCGTTTTACCGAACACGAAATACAGCAGCGCAAACATGATACACTGCTGCAGGAAGTTCACAAATGTCCCCTGCAC
>JAEUVW010000318.1 GCA_016786525.1 Chitinophagaceae bacterium | reverse complement strand
GCAAAACTGGGTATCCAATAGTACAACAGATCAATTTTCAAATAGTAAAATTCCCGCCTGAAAGATCAGGCGGGAATTTTTTTTATAGGATACCCCCGGCTTTGTGAAGTAAAGTAGCGAAGAACGCTATCCGGAAAAACCATGCGGCAACAAGACGCCTTATCCCCGCACGCTTTACGACAACAGCCATTCCGGTGAAATCCATACGACTCTCATTCCACAAACATCTGTAAAACCCCGGTAAAAAACAGTAATGCATGCTTACAGCACCTGGAGCCGGAGGACCTGCATGTTTGATCAGCTCAGCCGGGAGGCCATGTATCAATACTTTACCCGATGGTGTAAAGATATGATGCTGCAGGAGTCTGTACAACAACGGCCTCAGTCCGGCAGCATGGGCAAAGGTGGAGAAAACTTAGTGCAGCATCATACAGATACTCAGGAAAGAATAATACTATTGAATACCTGGTTTTATTGCCTGATCAGTTTGAAGTGTGCGAGCGCCTGCCCCCTGGCGAATACGCTGACAACATAGGTCGCGGCAGGCAAATGGCTGATGTTGATGATCTCCTTATTGGCTACAGAAGAAACAGCCGACATCAGGCGGCCCAGCTCGTTCATGATGCGGATCTCTGTGGGACCGGTCATACCGGATACGGTGATGTAGTCTGTGGCGGGATTGGGATACAGCTCCAGTTTCGGCCCGGTTTTTTCGCAGGATACAGCGACCGTCTTCACGGCGGAGCGGGTATAATCCCCCGAAGCTTCGATCAATACAACGCGGTAAAAGTTTTTACCCTCTGCTGCCCCTTCGTGCCGGAAACGGTAAGTCGTATTCGTCCCCCCGGGACTGAAGGTGGCAATCGTTGAAAAAGTAACACCATCTGTACTATGCTGTACCTGCAGCTTGTTGATGCCGGTCTCCACGCCGGTAGTAAATTCGATCAGCACATCGCAGTTGGCGGCAAGCGCTGAAAAAGAGACCAGCTGCACCGGCTGCGGGTGGTAGGGATCGCTGGACTTGGTGAAATAGGCAATGTGATCCCCGGCAGCAGTGGCGAAATCGGTGTAGGTCCGGCTGCGCATATTGGAACCGGCGACAATGCCGGTACTGCTCAGGTTGCCGGTGGTACCGGAAGCCGGGGTGTTGGTTTGCCAGGCGCTGCTTGTAAAGGGCACGACATAATCTCCGCTGGGGTTGGGAATCGTATCGCTCCAGCGGGTGACAAAGTTGTACCCGTTGTTAAATGAAGCCTGGTTCGTGACGGTATTGTGTTGCAGGTTAATGACGGCATTACCGGTGGCGATATCGGCATAGATATTCCAGGTCCGGTCCATACCGTCTCCGATGCTGCTGCTCAGCTCCTCATCCGACGCACTGGTCGCATAATCCTGCACCAGTACGTGCATGGTATTGGCAGTACTATTATTGATCGCAGCAGGAGTATAGTCGTTGCGGGCTATCCCGACAGGGAAGATCCAATCGCCGGTATAGTTTTCTTTCACCAGGTGCCCGCTGCCATTGGTAATGGCAAAACGGTCTTCACGATATCCGTCCTGGGCCGCATTTTGTGTAAGAATAAGGTCCTGGCCGGCCAGTTCGATGTTGCTGCCGGCCATATCCCATTGCAGCTGACCTTCTATCCGGGTCGGAGTATTGATCAGCAAGACGTGGTTATCGTTATTGAGGCGCAGACTGATGTCCATCGGTACATTGCCGCCGTCTATGTTCTGCAGGGCATTCCCGGCGCTATAGACCGACAGGCAGGCCGTGGAAGCTCTCCAGTTGCTGGGTACGTCCGGCCGTGGCGCAATAAAACTAAGGTCACCGCCCGGCACCGTGTTTACCGGTGCGCCGTCGGTAACAG
>JAEUVW010000194.1 GCA_016786525.1 Chitinophagaceae bacterium | reverse complement strand
CAACTTTTCTGCGGGGTTGCAAAGAGCCTCTTTCCATACCGGAGAGGGTGGCGGCGGGGATGCAGATCATTTCTGCAAATTCAACGAGGTTGTACTTCAGGTGTTCCCTGATTGCTTTGATGTCAATTGAAGGCATAGTTTTAAGGGTGGGTAGAATGACTAATAATGCCGAAGTTATTGGTATACTTCTGGCGTATTAACAAAGCAAATAAACGGAAAATTTTTCATAATAGTCTATTATTAAGCGCTTTTAATCGTATTTTAATGGTTAAAACACTTGTAAAGCGTTTTTCCACAGGGAAAGGATACTCCTCTTCCGCACGAAAATAAAGCAGGGTATCCCTGTATTTATCCCTTGGCCTGCTGTGGGCTTCCTGCCTGCTGACAGGCAGGCTCAGAGACAGCTCCTGGCCTATTCCTGTGACGCGTAAGCCGCTTGCCTCGTCAGCGCGCCTTCCGGCAGTTCCGGAACAGAAAAGCAGCCGGAAGTACAGTAAAGGGCAACCTTTTTCCGGTCGCCCCCTGTATCGCATATGATCCGTAGCCTTTTCCGGCTCAGCATGAGGCATCATTAATCACCCGGGTGATCCTGAAACGCTTCAGTCCGCCGGGCATCTGCCAGGAAACAGTTTCACCTTCCCGGAAGCCGATCAGTGCCGTACCCATAGGGCTGAGCACGGAGACCATGCCCTTGCTGATATCGGCCCGTACGGGCATCACCAGGGTGAATGTTTTTTCGGTCTGGCTTTCGAGATCAAGGATACAAACAGTAGAGTTGATGCCGATGGCGTGGGGAGGGAAAGCCTCTTTTTTGACCACAATCGCCCTGTTGAGTTCATGCAGCAGGGAAAAGTCATTGGCGGATTGTACTGAATTTCCCAGCAGTTTGTGCAAAAGGGCATAATCTGTTTCGGACACAATTACCGGCTGGGTGTTGTTGTTCTGATAAACGATTTGGTGTTGCATAAGTTCTTTTTTAGTTGTTTTTTAATTCCGGTTGGATGAGTTGCAGCCAGTAGGCGGCCTTGTCGCTGAGCCTGGCCCTTTCCAGTACACCATCCTCGGTTTCCCGGTATAGGGGCAGTTCAATCGTGTTTTTGTCTTGCATGAAGAGCACCAGTTTGACGCCGGTGACGTGCCGTTCTGCTTTTTTGCCTTTCACGGCTACGGCAGTGCTCCATTCTTCCGATAGCCTGCAATGCGCGACATGGCTCATGTCGATCACATGGTGCCGCCCTTGCTCATCGGGGCAATCCATGAAGAACAGGATTTTTTTGTCTGCATTCCAGGCCAGGGCGCGTTGCCTGCTGATATCCGTTACGGTCCAGCTCAAATGGTGTTGCTCCGCTGTGCGGGCCAGGTGTTCCTCGAAGCGCAGGCGTTGTTGTTGCGTATTTTTCTTTGCCTTGTACACAAGCGCAAAAACGATCAATGCGATGCTGCCCAGCAGCATCACGGTAATAAGTATCATGATTCATGAGTTTAGATGTAACAATGATCCGTGGAAACAGCGTTCCCGGAATGATGGTTGAGTCCGCACTTCAGCATGCGGGCCCGAGGAAGAGATTCAACTAAGGAAGCTGGTTTACCAGAAGGAGTGCTTCGGGTACAGTAGGCTTTGCAAAAAGCAGAACAGAGCCGTAGCGGAGGAAGGCGTGCGGTCTTTAAGCGGGGCATCAAGGTCAGGGAAGACCAATGCTGTGTTGGGGAACAGCACATCGGGCAGGTACCGTTCAGGGCTGCTCAATGTATTCCGGCTGCGGGCCGGGCGCTGCATGTGTGGTTTTTTAAGGTGATCAGCCGTTTCCAGCGAGGCAGGGACGCTTCCGCTATCTTCAATCAGCGTGCAGGCTTTTACCTTTACAGGCTGTACTGCGCCCAGGGCATAAGCGTCCGACTGCTGTGCAGTGCAGCCCAGCAAAAAGCAGACCAGTAAGGAAAACAAAAAGCGCATGCCCATTTCCGCAAAGCAAAGAGAAATTTTGCAAAACAGCTTGGAATCAGGCAGAAATAATTGTTAAGGTGGGGTGGAGAACAGTGAAGGAAAGACAAAAATGTACGAATGCAGCACGCCTATTCATCAGGTGCTTATTGCAACAGCACGACTTTTGCTTTTGTCTGAATTTTTTCCGTTTTTGAAACGATCAACGATAATTGATCGTTATTCCATTCAATTTGTCTATTTTTGTATGAAATAACAATCATTTTTTAGGAATGAACAAAAAAAAGCAAGTCGTATTTCCCCGGTATGACCAACTGCTGGCACAAGTGGGAGAACAAATAAAACTGGCCCGGAAACGGCGCAAACTCACTACCATACAGGTAGCAGAACGTGCGGATATAGCCCGGTCTACACTGTACCTGCTTGAAAAAGGCGATGCAAGCGTAGCTTTTGGCGCTTATTTTAATGTGCTGAGAGTGCTGGGCCTGCAGGCAGATGTATTGAAGCTGGCTGCTGACGATGAGTTCGGAAGAAAATTACAGGACCTTGATTTGTTGTAATAAAAATGGTACAAAATAAATTTGATATCTATGTCTATGCGCATTGGAAAGGAATGTCTGAACCCAGGTTGATCGGGCTGCTCTCAGCGCATTTCGCAAAAGGAAAAAAGGCGTTTAGTTTTGAGTACGATACCGCATGGATAAAATCGGATCAGCGTCAACTGCTGGACCCGGATATTCAGTTTTTTTCCGGTCCGCAATTTCCCGGCAACAAAGAAAACTTTGGTGTCTTTCTGGATAGCATGCCGGATACCTGGGGACGTACCCTGATGAAAAGACGTGCTGTTCAGCAGGCAAGAGCGCTCAATGAAAAAGCACCGGCATTATATGACATTGATTTCCTGCTGGGTGTTTACGACGAAAGTCGCATGGGCGCATTGCGCTTTAAAACAGATCCCGAAGGGCCTTTTTTAGATGATAGCACTGAAATGCCCACACCGCCCTGGTCTTCTGTGCGTGAATTACAGCATGCCGCGGAATGCCTGGAGCAGGAAGAAGACAATGAAGCGGTAAAAAAATGGCTGACCATACTGATGGCGCCCGGTTCATCGCTGGGCGGGGCCAGACCCAAAGCCAATATACTAGACGATGAAAAAGCGCCGTGGATCGCCAAATTTCCTTCGGCGAACGACAGCATTGATAAGGCAGCCTGGGAATACCTGGTCTATGAGTTGGCTATTCAGGCAGGCGTCATCATGAGTCCCTGCCGGATAGAAAAAATAGCAGGAAAGTACCACACCTTTTTCACCAGGCGTTTTGACCGCGAAAAGGGGGAACGTATTCATTTTGCTTCTGCCATGACAATGACCGGCAATAACGAGGATACGATACGGGATCGTCCGGCAAGCTACCTGGATATTGCCGAATTTATCAGTAATTATGGTGTCAATATAGAAGAAAACCTGCATCAGCTCTGGAGAAGAATAGTCTTCAATATTGCTGTTTCCAATACAGACGACCACTTACGAAACCACGGATTTATTTTATCCGGTGAAGGCTGGCATTTATCCCCTGCCTACGATATCAACCCTTCTGTTGACAAAGATGGCCTGGCCCTGAATATTGATATGGATCAGAATGCCCTGGATATTGAACTGGCTAAAAGTGTGGGTGATTTTTTCAGGCTGGATGAAGGGCAGATGAATCAGATCATTACCGAAGTATCAGCCAGTGTTGCCGCTTGGGAAAAGATAGCAGATCAAATCGGTATTCCGAGAAGTGAGCGGGAGCTGATGAGGGGAGCGTTTAGGGTATAGAAATGTTATTGATTTTCAACAATGCCATAATTTGAAAATGATACTTTGGCAGATTATTGACAGAGTTTAACTTTAGCTTCCTTCGCCATATTATGAATAATTATTTCGATACCAAAAGCATTGCCGACCGCTATCAAAAAGGTCGCCCTTATGTTCATTTCGATACGATACTGAGTATTAAAAACTACCTGGGACTTACTGAGAAGTTAAGTAAAGTCCTGGATGTGGCTTGCGGAACAGGATTGTCCACCAAGGCATTGCTGGAGATTGCAGAGCAGATTGAGGCTACCGATATTTCTGCCGAAATGCTTGCCAATGCCTACAAACATGAGCACATCAACTATACACAAGCAAAAGCTGAGGAGCAACTGTTTGCGCCGGATACTTTTGATATGATTACGGTGAGTTCCGGTGTTCATTGGTTTGATATTGACCGCTTTTTAGCCGAAGCCAACCGTGTTTTAAAACAGGATAGATGGCTGGTTATTTACGACAGTTTTTTTAGTGGCAAAATGGCTGGAGTAAATGTTTTTAACGACTGGTATCCCCTTATCTATGGTACAAAATTTCCCCCGCCGGCACGAAACAACAGCTACGATTGGTCGAACAAGAACCTCAGCAATACAAATTTTGCGTTTTTAGGAGAACAACAACTGGGCAATGACGTTACATTTAGCCTGGACCAATTGGTTCTGTACCTGACTACGCAAAGCAACATAACGGCACAGGTAGAGCAGGGTGTTATCACTTACAACGAAGCGGAAACATGGTTGTATCAACAGTTGCGGCCTTTTTTTGTTGCCGGAGAAAGAAAGCTCCACTTTGGAGGCTGGACGAAATTTTTGAAGAAAAAAGCTCATTGATATGATCGGCTGAAATGGCAATAGCTCCGATGCTGCGCTGTTCGGGATGTTCCGAAGGGCATCCCGGACGAAAGATAAAAGGGATGTGTCATCCCGTCGAAAAAGTACAAAAGAAAAAAGGACAACCAGTATACTGATTGTCCTTTGCGGTGTAGCGAGGTCAGGGATCGAACCTGAGACCTTCGGGTTATGAGCCCGACGAGCTACCGCTGCTCTACCTCGCGATGAGGATGCAAAAGTATAACAATGATTTGACACTGCAAAAACTATTTTGATTCTTTTCGAAAATAATAAATCGTACTGGGTTAATTTTGCCGCATGTCAGCACCCCACAAAGCCGGTTTCGTGAATATTTTCGGAGCCCCCAATGCCGGTAAGTCCACCTTGCTCAATGCCTTGCTGGGCGAATACCTGGTGATCACCTCACCCAAAGTGCAGACCACCCGTCACCGGATACTGGGTATCCTGACCGAGCCGGACTACCAGGTTGTTTTTTCCGATACCCCCGGTATCATCGAACCCAAGTACGAACTGCACAAAAAGATGATGCTGCAGGTCAAGAGCGCGCTGGAGGATGCCGATGTGGCCATCCTGGTGCACGATATGACCCAACCCCTGGAAGAGATCGAAGCCATTGCCTCCGGCCTGAAGCTGAAAGTGCCCGTCATCCTGCTGCTGAACAAAAGCGACCTGCTCGACGATAAGAAAGACGTCACCGCAGAACTGAAACGCTACAAGGAAAAATTCCCGAAATACCTGGTACAGACTGTATCAGCAGTCACCCGCAGCAACCTGGACAAGATCCTGCCTTTTATACTGGAATACCTGCCCGAAGGGCCTGCCTTTTATCCCGAAGACAGCGTCAGCGACCGTTCTACGCGCTTTTTTGTCAGCGAACTGATCCGCGAGCAGATCTACAGCCAGTACAAGGAAGAAATTCCCTACCATGCTGCGGTGATGATCCAGTCTTATGAAGAGAAACCGAACATCCACGTCATCAAAGCAGATATCATTGTTACCCGCGAGACGCAGAAAGTGATCCTGATCGGCAAGGGCGGGGCACTGATCAAACAGCTGGGCATCGAAGCCCGTAAAAAGATAGAAGCCTTTGTCGGCTGTAAAGTGCACCTGGAGCTGTTTGTCAAAGTGCGGCCCAAATGGCGCGACACTGAAAATTACCTGAAGGAGTATGGCTACAATTGAGCCGCCTGATGCTTCACGTATTCGTGTAGACAGCTTACCCGGTTTCGGCGATGACAATAGTATTGACGTAAATATGCTGCGCCTGGACCGTATGCACCCGTTTATCTCCGGTAACAAATGGTTTAAGCTGTGCTACAATATCGAAGATGCCATCCGTTCAGGGAAGCAAAGCATCCTGAGTTTCGGCGGTGCTTATTCCAACCATTTGATCGCACTGGCTGCCGCCGCGTATGCCCGTGGATTGTCGTCAATCGGCCTGGTGCGGGGTGAAGAGGCCGTACACAACAGTGTGCTGGCGCAATGCCAGGCTTATGGCATGCAATTGCATTATCTCTCCCGTGCGCACTATGCGGCAAAAGAGGATGCCGGCTTCCTGGCGGAACTCGAACAACATTTTCCGGAGGCGCTGATCGTTCCCGAGGGCGGGGCAAATGAAGCAGGAGAGCGGGGAGCGGCAGAGATCGCCGGGTATATAGACAGACCCTTTAGCCATGTGGCCTTGAGTGTGGGCACAGGGACCAGCTTTATTGGCCTGCGGCGGGCATTACCGGATGTACAGCAATTGCTGGGTTTTGCCCCCATGAAAGGCGGCGCTTACCTGGCCGGGACGATCAAAGCAAAATTACAGGGCCTGCCGGAAAATAACTGGCAGGTGTACGACCGCTTTCATTTCGGGGGCTTCGGCAAGATCAGTGCTGAAGTCAGCACTTTTATGGCCCGTTTTTACGAACAGTATGGTGTCGAACTGGACCGTGTATACACCGCAAAGATGATGCTGGGTATCCGGCAGCTCATCAATGAAGGAGCTTTCCCGGAAGGGGCGCAGATCCTGTGCATCCATACCGGTGGCCTGACGGGCAATGATGTTACATAAAAAAGCACCACCGGAAAGGGTGGTGCTCCTGGTATTTGTAAGAAAAAACCTATGGATGAAAATAAATGGTGGTTTCATCCATCACCGGGTCGTAGGTAATATCGTAAAAGCAGTTGTACATGCCCCCGCCAAAGCTGATCGGTGCATTGGTCTTGTTGCCGCCCGGGCAGAAGAAAATGGGTGCTCCGAAGGGAGAGCCGCCCACAGTAACCTCTACGTTTGTGGATGTGAAATGATCCAGTGGTCCGGGAGGGAGGAAGCTGGCAGTCGTCGCATCCAGGGTAAGCGTAAAACCGCTGGGGACTGCATACAAAGTCGTAGCGGGGCCGGGAGCGCAGGAAGGCATAGCCAGGCCTGTAGCAATGGCGTTGACACCGAGCGGGAGCAGGGAAGGATCCTGGCTGACGGTAAGGTAGCGGGTTTGCGCCTGGGCACCGGCGGCACAGCAGGCGAGGGTAATGAAGAGTAAAATCTTTTTCATGAAATACGTGCTGTTTGTTTTATAACAACAATTAAATTTATTATATTGTTTTAATTTGTTAAAATGATAATATAAAAATCATGGAAAATTCCTGTGATGCTGTAGAGATCAACAGTCAAACAGTACTTCCCGATTTTGACTACCGCCTGCCTAAGGGAAATTAATCTTAATCCTTTTCTGTCAAATAGTTACATTTGCGACGATACCAAAGCTTTTCTTTTGATATGAAGCCATCCGTCCGCAGACTCTGGAAATTCTTTCTGTTCTGTTTCCTTGCATTCAACCTGCTTATTGCCCTGCTGTGGTTTGGACTGATCGGTGACATGCCTTCTATTTCAGAGATCGAAAACCCTTCCAGCGCCCTGTCTTCGGAAGTCATCGCTACCGATGGCACCGTGATCGGCCGCTATTTCCTGCAGGACCGTTCGAACAGCAAATACAAGGAAATATCGCCCAACGTATTCAATGCACTGATCGCTACGGAAGACGAACGCTTTGAAGACCATTCCGGCGTGGACGGTGTGGCGATTATGAGGGCTGTATTGCTGCTGGGGAAAAAAGGAGGGGGCAGTACCATCACGCAGCAGCTGGCCAAAAACCTGTTCCCGCGCAAGAACCCCAATATCTTTACGATGCCTTTTATCAAACTGAAGGAATGGGTACTGGCGGTAAAACTGGAAAAAAACCTGACGAAAAACGAGATCATTACCCTGTACCTGAACACCGTACCTTTTGGGGATAATGTCTACGGGATCAAAAATGCGGCCAATACCTTTTTCAGCGTAGCGCCGGATAAACTGAGTGTAGACCAGGCCGCCGTACTGGTAGGTATGCTGAAAGGAAATACCCTGTACAATCCCCGCCGCAACCCGGAGCGCGCCCTGGAGCGCCGGAATGTGGTGCTGAGCCAGATGGAGAAATACGGTAAGATCTCCCCGGCAGAAGCCGCCGCCAATAAAGCAAAGCCTATTGTGCTGGATTACCATAAACTGGATTACCACGAAGGGATAGCCCCCTATTTCCGGCAGGTAGTAGAAGCAGAAGTAAAGAAGATCTGCAAAGGATTAAAGAAAGAAGACGGCAGCGAATACAATATTTACAAGGACGGCCTGCGTATCTATACCACCCTGAATGTGACCATGCAGCGCTATGCGGAAGAAGCCGTGGCCCAGCATATGAAAGAACTGCAGCGCCAGTTCATTGCCCAGCCCCGCTACCGCGACCGCAGTATCTTCAAAACGCATATGAACGATGTGATCAAATCACTGAAATCATCGGAGCGTTACCAGCTGATGAAAGAGTCCGGAATGAAAGAGGCGGATATTATGCGGGCAATGGAGAAACCGGTACGGATGCTGGTCTATACCTGGGAAAACAGCAAGCGTGTAAAAGATACGGTGATGAGTCCGATCGACTCTGTCATGTATATGAAAATGTTCCTGCAGACCGGTTTTATGGCTATGGACCCCTATACCGGGGAGGTCAGGGCCTGGGTGGGCGGTATCAACCACGATTATTTCCAGTTTGATCACGTCAACTCCAATACCCGCAGGCAGGTCGGCTCTACGATCAAGCCCCTGCTGTATTGCCTGGCCATCGATGCCAGCGGTTTTTCTCCCTGCAGTACGATCCCGACCACGCCGGTCAGCTTCCCGGAAAAAGCCAACTATGATGCAGGTGG
>JAEUVW010000190.1 GCA_016786525.1 Chitinophagaceae bacterium | reverse complement strand
AGCAAATGGTATTTTCTGAATCCCTGGTTCCGCGTGCTTGTGGGACCGGAAAAAGGGTGGTTCCTGTATACTCCGGTAGCCATACTGATGGTCTGGGGATTCCTGTTCATGAAAGGATATCCCTTTCGCACTGCGGTCCTTACTTTTTGTCTGCTGAATATCTGGATCATTATTTCCTGGTCCGATTGGCGTTACGGAGGTAGTTATGCTGCCAGGGCGCTTGTGCAGAGCTATCCTGTCTTTGCATTATCGCTGGCCTGCTTTGTACAAAAGGTGTTGGCAACGAAGAGAACAGCCTTGCTGGCTATTGTTACGGTGCTATTCGTTGCTCTGAACGTTTACCAGTTGCAGCTGTACAATGCGGGTAAGGCAGAAAGTTTTTCTCCTTTTTTGCGCTTCTTTCATTCCTGAAATAAAGTGTCTGTTCCGTCCCGGAAATACTGTCATCAGGAAACAGTTGATAAAGACCTGTAAGGTTTTGAAAACCGTATAGGACTAAACTGTTGACCCTTTTCCTGAAAGTAAGATGGGTTTTACTGTACGATCTTATACACCGCATACCCGCTCACTGTCGTACTGTCTACCAGTTGGAGGAAAGAGCGGTCGCAGGGGAAAAGGTCGGGCTGGCTTTTGTCGTAGAAATAATAGTCAATGTGGTATTTCCGGATCTCGGCAAGGACCAGGTCTTTGGGGGCATCCAATTGCTCAATACCATACAGCTGCATCCGGATCAGGTACGATTGAATGAAAGTGGAAGGGTTGCTGCTGTTGATGCAGTAACTCCCTTTCAGCTGCAGCTTTTTTAACTCGTTTGCATTGCCGACCACCTTATTGCCATAAGCCGGTGTCATAATAAGTTCATAGACCGGGTGGATTGCAAAAGACAAGGCAAATAAGCCCAGGATCAAAGTGCGGGCAGCCTTGTTCCTGAGCTGCGGGAAAACGTATTGTTGCAGCAGCGTGATGCCAAAGGCAAAGCAGAAAATACAGATCAGCAGCAGGAAGCGGTACTCCATGACGATGAGGAAATACCCCAGCGGCATGATGATAAACATCCAGGCGCTGACCGTCAGCAGCGCGGAAGGCAGCTTTGCGGTAAAAAGCCGGAATAGGGTATAGGCATAGATAAAGGGAACAAAAGGAGAGAAGTCGCCGAGGAATTGCACAAAGTTTCTAACGCTCCTGATGACCAGGAATACCTGCCGGGCCGCCAGGAATGCCGATTCCCAGAAATGCCGGTACGGGCCTTGTACGGACATGGGTTCTTCCCAGTAATTATAGCTGGAAACTGAGGCGGGGGGCAGGAATACCTCCATGCCATCCTTCAGTTCCCGGTGCCCGAGCAGGAACCAGCTGGCATTGATCTTGCCGGTATAGTTCAGCATAGGCGTGCCATATTTTTGCGCTACACAGTATACCCAGGGCGCAATACAGGCCAGCGCCACTATAGTGCCGGAGAGGGTATGCCCTAAAAAGCTGCGGTAGTCTTTCTGCTCTTTGCCATAGAGGAAAAAAGAGACATTGATGACGATAAAATGCAGCAGCATAAAGTACAGCGAATAGAACTTGGCATAAAAGGCAAGGGCGATGATGAGACCGCAGAGTGCAGGATACAGCACATGCTTGCGGTATGACCCGGACAAGACAATGATGCAGTACAGCAGCACAAAGGGCAGTTGTATCATGTCTCCGGTCAATTGCTGGTAGCAGGCATAAAGCAGGAAGGGTACCAGGCCCGCAGTGACCAGCAGGTGGTATTTTTTGTGCAGGTCGAAACGGGTGCAGAGCACGCTGATCAGGAACAAGGTAAGGCAGCCCATGCCGATCAGGATATATTTGTACAGAAAGATGCCTTCGATGCCCGTCCGGGCGAAAGCGGCGCCGAGGATACTGCCCAGAGGGCTCCAATAGGCGTTCAACGCATTTTGAAAATCGCCTGCGGCATAATACTCGCCGATGCGCAGGTAACTGGCATCGTCGGGGGTGATCACATTTTTCAGGTATGGGAACAGGGCTGCATTGCAGAGCAAAAACAAGGGTATTGCCAGCAGCGAACGGTAACTGAATTTTTGTTCTGTACCCAAGGGAAATGTGTTTTTTAGAATGATTCAGGCAAGTTACTCCAATCCGGGTTCTTCCGGACCGTTTTCTGTATAGCGTTTTGTCCAGTCGGCATACAATGCCGCTCTTCTATCCACCGGTAAGTTATGGGTACCGTCATACATGCCTTTTTGCTGCCTTTGCCGCAAGGCCTCGTACAGGCTCACGGCACAAGCCACGGAGACATTGAGCGAGCGGATCATGCCCATTTGCGGGATGACGAAATTACCGTCGCAATGCCGCAGGAGTTCCTCGCTGAGCCCCCCTCTTTCCCGCCCGAAGATGAGGGCTACCGGTTCTGTAAGTTCCAGCTCATACAGTGATTTTGCAGTGGTTCCCAGGTGGGTGGCCCAAAGTTTCAGCCCTCTGTCGCGGAGTGCCTGTACACATTCCTGCACAGAAGTGTACTGGTGAATATTCATCCATTTGTCCGCGCTGCCCGTACTCCTCTTCTTCCTGAATTCGTGGATGCCGATCAGGGTATTGATGGTGTAGATATCTTGTACGCCTACAGAATCGGCCGTACGCATTACCGCGCCGATATTGTGCGGGTCCTGCACATTTTCCATCACGATGACAAGATCAGCTTGCCGCTTGTCCAGGACTTCGTCTATTCTTTGTTTTCTTTCTGTGCGCATACTATTGCTTCAGCAGTTTCATAGTCATTACAGGAGCACCGGCTTGCTTTATTATCACCAGATAAAGGCCCGTAGGGTATTCCTGCAAATCAACAGTGATTTCCTTTCCGCTAAAATCAGCTTCTTTATGTACCGTGATGCCGGTAATTGTTTGCAGTTCAATCTGTGCCTGTTGCACGGCCTCGGTAAAGCTGATTGTGGTTTGCGTTTGCGCCGGGTTAGGCCTTAATTGTATCGCGTGGTTGCCGGAAACAATATCTGCCAGACCGGTTTTACTGACGTTGATACAGTCAGAAGTATCGGTACAGCTGCCTTTGGTAATGATGAGAGCATAATCTCCGTCGCTTACTACGGTAAATACAGGAGCTGTTGCCCCGGATATGGGTACAAAGGAAGGGCAGCGCACCCATTGATAAGCGGTGCCGGTTCCCTTTGCTGAGAGCACATTCCCGCTACGGATTACGGTATCGTTTACATCTTCGAGCATCAGGTTGAATGTGAGTGTGAGCGCACACTTGCGTTCAGTGGTAATCGTTTGCGTATAGGTGCCCG
>JAEUVW010000265.1 GCA_016786525.1 Chitinophagaceae bacterium | reverse complement strand
GGAATCAATACGCCGCCCAGCCAAAATTCTCTTCCTTCAACGAGTTGGTGAAAATCTATTCCTTGTCCGATCCTATACACTGAAATAAATGATTAATGATGAACGTTTATTGTTTAATGCTTTTAGCGCATAAAATTTAATTCACGCTAATAGCATTTTTAATTTTCAGTTTTTAATTCTTAACTACTTACAGGTATTTATAATTGTCTTTCGGTGACAGCTTCAGCAACACCTCGTACATCAGCCTGATACAGTTTTCTACATCCTGCTTATGAATGGTTTCTACGGTCGTATGCATGTATTTCAAGGGTAAGGAAATCAAAGCGCTCGGCACTCCGCCATTAGAAAAAGCAAAGGCGTCTGTGTCTGTACCGGTAGAGCGCGAGGAGGCGTGACGCTGGAAAGGAATATGATTATCTTCTGCTACCTTAATTATTTTTTCCAGCAGGATATTATGCACCGCGGGTGCATAGGTCAATACCGGCCCCTCTTTGCAATACGTTTCTCCGCTGGTCGATTTGCTCATCATCGGGGAGCTGGTATCGTGTGTCACATCGGTACAAATGGCTACATTCGGCTTGATGGTTTGTGTGATCATGCCGGCACCGTTCAGCCCGACTTCTTCCTGCACTGCATTGACAATGTACAGTCCGAAGGGTAATTTCTTTTTATTTTCCTTCAGCAGGCGGGCTACTTCGGCTATGATCACACCGCCAATACGATTGTCAAACGCGCGGCCGATCCAGTAGCCGTGGTTCAGTTCTTCAAAACCTTCGGTAAAGGTGCAGACACAGCCTACATGTACGCCCAGTTCTTCAACCTCTTTTTTGTTCTTTGCGCCCACATCCAGCCAGATCGTATGGGTTTCCGGTTTTTTTTCATCCTTGCCCTGGCGTACATGGATGGCCGGCCAGCCGAATACGCCGCGCACAATGCCCTTTTTGGTATAGATGTTCACCCGTTTTGATGGGGCGATCTGGTGGTCGCTGCCCCCATTGCGGGTGACATGTATGTAGCCGTCGGAAGTAATGTAATGCACAAACCAACTGATCTCGTCGGCATGTGCTTCGATCACTACTTTATATTCTGCTTCAGGATTAATGACGCCGACAGCAGTGCCGTAGTTGTCTACGAAATGGGTGTCGATATATGGCTTCAGGTAGTCCAGCCAGATTTTTTGCCCGCTGGCTTCAAAGCCGGTGGGGGAGGAGTTGTTCAGGTATTCCTGTATAAAATCCATTGAGCTTTCGTTCAAGAGGGATTTTTCTTTTTTAGATTTTGCCATGTGTTATAATTTTTACCAGATATCCAATCCGAATTGTTTGGCATTTTCCTGTGCATCGTCGTATCCGGCATCGGTATGGCGCAGCACACCCATAGCCGGGTCATTGTGCAGTACGCGTTTCAGGCGCTCTTCGGCATCTGCTGAACCGTCGGCCACGATGACCATACCCGCATGCAGGGAGTAGCCCATACCGACGCCACCACCGTGGTGAAAGCTCACCCAGCTGGCGCCTCCGGCCGTATTGATCAGTGCATTCAGGATCGGCCAGTCGGCAACGGCATCGGAACCGTCTTTCATCGCTTCTGTTTCCCGGTTGGGGGAGGCTACGGAACCGCAGTCCAGGTGGTCGCGGCCGATGACGATCGGGGCTTTTACTTTGCCCTCGCGTACGAGCTGGTTGAACAGCAGTCCGGCTTTTTCGCGCTCGCCCATGCCCAGCCAGCAAATGCGTGCCGGCAGGCCCTGGAAAGCGATTTTGTCTTTGGCCAGTGTCAGCCAGCGTTGCAGGCCCTGGTTTTCCGGGAACAGTTCAGCCAAAGCCTTATCGGTCGTATAAATATCTTCAGGGTCTCCGCTCAGGGCTACCCAGCGGAAGGGGCCTTTCCCTTCGCAAAACAGGGGGCGGATGTAGGCAGGAACAAAGCCGGGGAAGTCAAACGCGTTTTCGACGCCGCGCTTGTCTTTGGCCTGTCCGCGGATATTGTTGCCATAGTCGAAGGTAATGGCGCCGCGCTGTTGCAGTTCCAACATCAGTTTGACGTGATGGGCCATGGTGTCCAGCGACAGGGATTTGTAACGCTCAGGATCGCTCTCCCGCAAGGCATTGGCCTCGGTCACGCTCATGTTTTCCGGGAAATAGCCCACCAGCTCGTCATGAGCAGAGGTCTGGTCGGTCAGTGTATCCGGTGTAATGTTCCGGTCGATCAGCCTTTGCAGCAGGTCTACTGCATTGCAGACCACTCCAATGGAAATAGCTTCCCCCGCGGCTTTGGCACGCAGGGATTCATCAATCGCAGCATCGATGTCGTGGAACATTTTGTCGATATAGCGGGTGTCCAGGCGTTTCTGGATGCGCCATTCCTCCACATCCGCAGCCAGGCAAACACCTTCATTCATCGTGATGGCCAGGGGCTGAGCGCCGCCCATGCCGCCGAGCCCGGCGGTAACATTCAGGGTGCCTTTCAGGCTGCCATTAAAGTGCTGATTGGCCAGCGAAAGGTAAGTTTCGTAGGTGCCTTGTACGATGCCCTGGGAGCCGATATAGATCCAGCTTCCTGCGGTCATCTGCCCATACATCATGAGGCCTTTGGCTTCCAGTTCGCGGAAGTGTTCCCAGGTAGCCCAGCGGCCGACCAGGTTGGAATTGGCGATGAGTACGCGCGGGGCATTCTTATGAGAGCGCAGCACGCCTACGGGCTTGCCGCTTTGTACCATCAGGGTCTCATCTTCGTTCAGATCCCTGAGGCAGGCCAGTATCTTGTCAAAGCTTTCCCAGTTGCGGGCCGCTTTTCCGATACCGCCGTACACGACGAGGTCTTCGGGGCGTTCGGCCACTTCGGGGTCCAGGTTGTTCTGGAGCATCCGGTAAGCCGCTTCCGTTACCCAGTCTTTGCAGGTGAGGGTAGTACCTGTAGGTGATTTAATGACGCGTTGTCCAGTTTCTATTTCCATAAAATATTGTTGTAATTTTTAATGGTTTAAATTTTATGCTTCCGCATTGAAAACATCGTTTTATCTATTCGTGGCGACTGATTAATGTCAAAACAGTATGCTACGCTGTTCAGGTAAAAACTTACTTTCAAGCGTTCTATAACACTATCCTGTGCAAAAGTTTTTGTCTTTTGCTCCTGAGCAAATGTTTGCGCTTTAAAAGCTGATCTGTCAAATTTGTAAGACATCTCCGTTTTATAGAATCGTTTGTTTGATATTTTCCAGTATGTCTGCCGTCTCTTCTTTGCTGTTGCCCTCGGCGTACACCCGCAGCAAAGGTTCTGTGCCTGATGCACGCAGCATCATCCAGCCGCCGTTGTCCAGGTGGTACTTCACGCCATCTATGGTTTCTACTTTGTTGAAGGTGTATTTGCCGAACTGCGGGTATCCGCCGGCCAGGGCTTTGGCAATGATGCTTTCTTTCTTTTCGTTTTCGATCGTCAGGTCCAGGCGGTCGTAGCTGAAGGTGCCGACTACGGCATAGACTTCGTCGCACAATTGCTTCAGGGTTTTGCCGGTCTGGGTCATCAGGTCGTAGATCAGCAAACCGTCATAGATGCCGTCGCGTTCAGGGATATGCCCCTTTACCGCGATGCCGCCGCTTTCCTCACCGCCTACCAGTACATCTTCCTGCGTCATGATCTCGCTGATGTATTTAAAGCCGATTGGCGTTACTTCCACAGGCAAGCCATAGGCTTCGCACATGCGCTTAACCCGGTCTGTTACCGAGAATGCGATCGCCACTTTGCCGTTCAAACCTTTGTGCTGGTGCAGGTACTGGATCAGCAGCAGGATGATGTGGTGCGAGTCTACAAAATTGCCGTCTTCGTCAAACAGCCCAATGCGGTCTGCGTCGCCGTCGGTAGCCAGGCCCAGTTTCAGCTCCGGTGTTGCTGCTATGGTGGCGGCAAGCTCCTTCAGGTTTTTGTCTATAGGCTCCGGAGCCTGGCCGTGGAAGCCCGGGTTGTCGTCGCAATGCAGCAATACGGCAGCAGGCAATAACGTGCGGATCACATTCTGACCGGCGCCGAACATGGCGTCATAAGCCAGTTTAAAGGGGGAATTGTTCAGTTGTTCAAAGTCAAATTTTCCCTTCAGGTAGTCGATGTACATTTGTTCAAGGTCTACGTATTCCAGCAGACCCTGCTCTATCAATGAGCTTATATTGACGGCAGGCACTTCGGTTTCATCCGGAATCAGGGCCTCTACCTCAGCTATTTCTTTGGGGCTGGTCGGACCGCCGTGCGGGCCTTTCAGTTTAAAGCCGTTATAGCCCACAGGATTGTGCGATGCGGTAATCACCACGCCTTGCTGGGCATTCAGGTGCAAAACACCCATAGAAACCATCGGTGTGCTGACAAAACCCTTGGCCAGCAGCACTTTAATGCCATGGGCACACAAGACGGCAGCAGTGGTTTCTGCAAACATCTGGCCTCCGAAGCGGCAATCATGACCGACCACAACGGTATTCTGACCAGCTTTTCCATTCAGCCACTCAGCCAGGCCCCGGGCCACACGGGCTACATTGTACACAGTATATTCCTTTGCAATGATCGCACGCCAACCGTCGGTACCAAATTTAATTTTTTCCGTTTGCATATGTTGTTTTAATTTCCTGAGGATTTTAAGGTGGCAAATGTACGTTTTTCGTTTTATCGTTCCCGTATTACAGCTATAATACAATTTAAAACATTGATGTTTCCAAAGAACACTAAATCACTTACCTTTATTACCTTATTGAACAAACGACTTTTCAATCTGTATGCGTGGCCTTTGGAAGTATTTTATTTTATTGCTTTTTGGTGTAGCCCCCGGTACTGAACTCTTCGCCCAGGTGTATTCAAGCAAGGACAGTACGGCCAGGCCGGTCCCGCTTCCGAGACCTGTGATCAAAAGGCCGAAGCCGATAACAAAGGAACTCAGCGGTGGCTTGCGCCTGAATACCGATGGCTGGAGTGTCATCATGGAATCCGGCAAAGCAAAAACGGAGGATATGAAGCGTATCGATATGTTTCATGATGTGCGTATCCTTCAATTCGAATTTTCGCAGCGGGTGCATCCCAAAGAGCTGAAAATGTATGGCTGGGACAGGGACAGGCAAAGCGATAAGAAATACATTTTTGCCAAGCAGAACAGTTTTTACTCCTTTAAGTTTAATTACGGCAAACGTAAAATGATTGCCGGAAAACCTTATCCGAAGACCGTCTCCATCCATTGGGTCTATGCAGGAGGCATTACGATAGGCTTACTGAAGCCCTATTACGTCGATGCTTATGTCAGCAAAGACAACGGCGCTTCGTTCTCACAGGAGTCCATCAAGTATACTGCAGAGACATCCCAGTATTTTCTGAATCCGGTGTATGTGATCGGGGCTTCAAGTTTTATGAAGGGTATCGGCGAAACAAAGATTGTTCCCGGTCTGCACCTGAAGTCGGCGCTCCACTTCGATTATACGCCGGACAAGTTTAAAGTGTCGGCCATTGAAGTCGGCGTTACTGCCGAAATGTACACTTCCAGGGTGGAGCTGATGGCCACGCAGAAGGCCGTACCGTATTTTTTTAACCTTTATGCAGGCATACAATTTGGCAAACGCCGCCGATAAGTGTAATTTGCACCCCAATTTTTATGCAGGAATTAAACGTCATCAGCAGTACAGCCAATACTGAAGAACAAAGAGTAAAGAAACCGAACTGGTTGCGGGTGAAACTGCCTACCGGTGAGGGCTACAGGCATGTCCGCGGCCTTGTGGACACCCACAAATTGCATACGATCTGCGAAAGCGGCAACTGCCCGAACATGGGCGAGTGCTGGGGCGCAGGTACCGCAACTTTTATGATCCTGGGTAATATCTGCACGCGCTCCTGCGGATTCTGTGCCGTGGCTACAGGCAAGCCTTTGCCCGTAGACTGGGACGAACCCCAGCGTGTGGCGGAAGCCATTTTCCTGATGAAAGTAAAGCACGCGGTGATC
>JAEUVW010000239.1 GCA_016786525.1 Chitinophagaceae bacterium | reverse complement strand
GCCAGGCCGGACAGGCGCTTGTCGTACACAAGGTACAATCCCCAGAGGCTGATCCACAGGCCTATGGTTAAGGATAGGATGCCTATGTAATTGTATACTAGTATATGGCTGGTCAGCGCGCCCAGGCGGCCGCCCCAATTGGTAATGATGCTTTCTTTATCGGTCAGGAAAGCCCAGTTGCCTCTTTTGGCCAGCAATTGGTCCTGGTCTGCCTGCCAGGTAAAAAAGTAGCTGACAATAGAAAAGGTGATAAAGGCCCCCACCAGAAGGATCAGGGTGCCGAGACCAAGCCGCCATTGCCGCCTTTTACCGGTCATTTCGGGAGCAGGGGCAGGGGTATTTTTTGCAGTTTTATTTTTTTTTGAACTTGTCGCCATACACGTAAACGGAAGAAGCGCAAATGTAAAAACTATTGTTGTGGATTGATCGCTGCCAGGCATTTAAAGCAAATATTCTGCTTGGGGAGGGGCAATTTTTACTGCGCGGCTAAATTCCGGGAGGAAACCCAACCTTTTGCGTCAAAAAGCATGTCTTCATACGATATGCCGGAAATTCAAAAAATGCCGAAGCATCTGTAAGGAATCACTTTTCGCCGGAATGGCGAAAAGCCTTTATGCGCGCAGGGAAAAGAAAAAATATTTCTCCATTTCATTGCAACTTTCAAAAAAAGCCGTATTTTGAACCGCAGTTGCGTAAAGAATTGGCAAGATTTAGCTAAAATAAAAGTTAAATTCCCAACGCCGTAAAGGTTGATTTTATTATGCTTTTGGCATGATTTGAACGGCCGGATTTTAACAATAAAACACATTGTACTAATATTTTTTAAGGAGAAACCATGACAAAGAAAAACATCATCAAACGGGTAAGTCTGACTGCAGTACTGGCAATCAGCGCATCTTGTGCATT
Organism: Chitinophagaceae bacterium; assembly: GCA_016786525.1. Taxonomy (GTDB): domain Bacteria; phylum Bacteroidota; class Bacteroidia; order Chitinophagales; family Chitinophagaceae; genus Rurimicrobium. Next base: position 18,425 of record JAEUVW010000239.1, on the reverse strand, counting down.
TGCCCAGGACGTACATTTTACTCAGTTTAACGCAACACCGCTTATCCTGAACCCTGCATTTACCGGCGGATTTGATGGTCCCGTTCGTGCAGCGGCGATCTACAGGAACCAGTGGAAGGGTATCTATCGTACCATTGCTGCTTCTGTCGATGCCCCGATTGTGCGTGATATCAGCGGTGATGACTACCTGGCAGGCGGTATCCAGCTTTATAATGATGTGGCAGGAGACGGTAACCTGAGCAATTTTTCAGGATTATTGTCCGTAGCATACCATAAATTTTTAGGAATGGACGGGAATAAAAGCCTCTCTGTGGGTCTGCAGGGCGGGTATACCTCCAAAACCATCGACCTCAGCCAGCTTTATTATGGCGCCCAATTTAAAGACGGAGGCTTCTCCGGCGCTACCGGTACCCAGCTGAACAGCTCTCCCGTACGCTACTTCACCGTGAATGCCGGTATCGGTTATTCTCAGCGTGTGAGCGATAACTTCAGCTTCTCCCTCGGTGTAGCCGGAAACAACCTGAACCAACCCAAAGAAACGATCAATAAAAAAGCAAACAGCGACGTAGGACTGGGTATGCGCCTGGCCGCACAGGCAGGAGCGATCCTGTACACAGGGGAAAGGCTGAGCCTGCGCCCTGCCGTTCTCTACCAGTCCCAGACTGCTACTACAGAGATCATCGCCGGTAACGAATTCAACTACATCGTTGGTGCAGACCCTGAGGTGCGCTCCCTGGCTACCAGCATTTTCGTAGGCGGATGGTACCGCAATAACGATGCCATTATGATCTCTGCCGGTGTTGAACACCGCGGTGTGCGTTTGGGTGTTGCTTATGACTATACTACTTCTGATTATAAAGTTGTGAACAGCGGCGCCGGTGGCGTGGAAATCTCACTGCGCTTTATTGGCCTGAACCCGATCAATGCTGCGCGTAACCTGGTTTACCCCTGTTCCCGCTTCTAAGCGCCTGAGTAAAACAAAAACAAAGCAAAAACAAGGCAGCCCCGGCTGCGGCAACTTTTATACATTTTACAAGAATAATAACGAACAAACGATATGAGAAAAAACTGGCTTCTCTTTGTACTGGCAACATGTATGGTAGCAACCCAACCAGATGCACAAGCCCAGAGCATGGCAAAAGAAAAGTATAGAAATAAGGCCAACGACCCTGTGAAGGATCTGCCTTACGAGAAAAAACTCAAATGGGCGGATGGCTTGTTCAGAGAGGGGAGCTATTTTAATGCTATAGAATACTATAAACAATTGAAACAGGAGCAACCCCGTTTGCCCTATCTCACTTACCAGCTGGCAGAATGCAGTTTCCTGACAAGGGATTATGTACAGGCAGCTGCCTACTACCAGGAGGCTTATGCCACTGCTAAGGCGCTGTATCCTGAGACCAAATTCAAAGAAGCAGAAATGCTGAAAATGCAGGGTAAATATGATGATGCCATCGCTGCGTTCAACCAGTTTATAAAAGACAACCCCAAAACATTCAAGAAAGAGAAAAAACGCGCCAAAGTACAGATAGAAGGTTGCGTCATGGCTAAGAATTCTATCAACAACCCTCAGCCGTATACGCTGAAAAATGCAGGGCCAAACGTTAACTCTTCCTACACCGAATCTGCTCCTTATCCTTTGGGCGATACAGGTCTGCTGTATTCTACCATGCGCCAGAACCAGGTCGTACAAGTGGATAAGCGTAACCCCGGTGCATATGTTTCCCGCTTCATGGTGTCTACCAAACAGAGATTTGTCAATGATGTGGATTCTTTCCAATGGGGACTTGATTTTAAAGACGGTAATTTCAATACACCGCGTTCACACGTTGGTAACGGATGTTACAGTCCCGGAGGCGACCGCTTTTACTTTACCCGCTGCCAGGAAGAAGATTCTATGGAAGTAGTGTGTAAGATCTATGTGTCGAAGTTTGAGAAAGCCAAATGGACAGAACCCAAAGAACTGGGTGATGGTATCAATGAAGAAGGATCGAATACACACCCTTACATCGGTAAAGTAGGTAAAAAAGAGATCCTGTTCTTCTCCTCAAACAGGAAACTGCAAAGCCGCGGCGGATACGATATCTGGTACTCTGTATATGATCCTGTAAAAGGAACATACCGTCGTCCGCAAAACGTAGGAAAGCAGATCAACACGACACAGGACGAGCAGACGCCGTACTATGACAGCCGTGTCAACAAACTGTATTTTTCTTCTGATGGCTGGGTAACTATGGGTGGATTCGATGTGTTCTCTGCCGATGGTGGTCCTTCCCGCTATACCAACCTGACCAACCTGGGGTATCCCATCAACGGTCCGGCCGATGATATCTACTACATCAAAGATCCCGTTGGTAAACCGGATGCTTATGTAGTGTCTAACCGTATTGGTTCTATGGCCCTGAAAAATCCTACCTGCTGCGATGACATCTGGAGGATACAATCAGAGCCTAAACTGAGAGCGATCGGTAAAGTAGTCTACCGTGCTTCCGGAGAACTGGCTTCAGAGACCGTAGTGAAAATGCTGGATGAGACCGGCGACCTGAAAACATTTGATTCTCCCGACGGTAAATTCTCCTTCAATACCGGCCGTGGACACAACTACGTGATCACAGCGGATAAAGCAGGGTACACCTCTTCCCGTCTGAACGTGAATACAACAGAAGTAAAACGTACCGATCCGGATGATGATGTTGAGGTGACCATCTATCTGGATGAGATCATCAAAGAACAACCGTTCGAAGTACACAACATCTATTACGATTTCGATAAAGCAACCCTGCGTCCTGAGTCTGTTGCCTCACTGGATACACTGGTGAACTTTATGAAAGACAACCCATCCCTGAGCGTAGAGATCTATTCCTTTACCGACTCTAAAGGCGATAATCCTTACAACCAGAAACTGAGCCAGGCCAGGGCTGCATCGGTAATGGAGTACCTGAAAAACAACGGTATTGACGAAGGCCGTATGATGCCTAAAGCGCTGGGTAAAGAAATGCCGGCGGCTCCCAATAGGACAGCCGATGGAAAAGACAACCCTGAAGGCCGCCAGCTGAACAGGCGTACACAATTCAGGATCGTAAAAGATGATGCAAAAAGCCGCATTATTTACGACAGCAGCAAACCCGGAAATATCGACGATCAGCAAAACCTGCGCATCCCCGAAGATAACAGTACGGAGGAAGCAGGCGATAACGAACCCGATATGACTGCTCCCGGCAGCCGCGTTAATAAAAAGTAGTTAGTAGTTTAGTGAATACCGAAGTAGCCTCACAGCTTTGTGAGGCTACTTTTTTTCTGAAAATTTTAAACATTGTCCCTCCTACTCTTTACACCGAAACATTATTTTTGTTTTTAAAACCTTACAATACAGAATGCCCGGATACGAACTATTTGGCGCCGAAGAGCGCAAAGAAGTCAATGATGTTTTAGAAACAGGAATTTTGATGCGCTATGGCTTCGACGGGCCAAGAAAAGGTATCTGGAAAGCACGCGAACTGGAGCAGGAGATCTGCCGCAAATTCGGTGTGAAGAACAGCCAGCTGCTCAGCAGCGGAACGGCGGCATTATCGACCGCTATGGCTGCCCTGGGCATCGGAGCCGGGGACGAGGTCATTATGCCTGCCTTCACTTTCGTGGCCAGCTTTGAGGCTGTGATCGGGGTAGGCGCCATACCGGTGCTGGCAGATATAGACGACACCCTCACTTTGGACCCCGAAGCAGTTGAAAGGGCCATCACCCCCAAAACAAAGGCCATTATGCCGGTGCATATGTGCGGCAGCATGGCTCAGCTGGATGAGTTGAAGCAGCTCTGTGAAAAGCATAAACTCCTGCTGATCGAAGATGCCTGCCAGGCCATAGGCGGCCAGTATAAAGGTAAATACCTGGGCTCTATCGGCGATGCCGGTACTTTCTCTTTTGACTTTGTAAAGATCATGACCTGCGGGGAAGGCGGCGCTGTGCTGACCAATGATGCAACGGTGGCGGAGAAGTGCGACCAGTACTCCGATCATGGCCACGACCACTATGGTAAAGACCGTGGTGCTGACCTGCATCCCTATATGGGCTACAACTACCGTATTTCTGAACTGCACGCTGCCGTAGGCCTGGCGCAGATCAGGAAACTGGATGGATTCCTGGAACTGCAGAAACGCAACCACCAGATCATCTACAACGGTTTAAAAGATATTCCCGGCATCAGCTTCCGCCGCATTCCCGATCCGGCAGGGGATACAGGTTCTTTCCTGTCCTTTTTCCTGCCGCAGGCCGCACAGGCCAAAGCCGTTGCCGAAGAGCTGGCCAAAGCCGGTATCGGTGGCAACCCCTATTGGTACGACAACAACTGGCATTATATCCGCAAATGGGAGCACCTGATGAATGCTTCTTTTATGAACCATATACCGGAAGAGCAGAAGCAGGGCATCATGGCGCATGCCAACAGGGCTTTTGCTGCTTCTGATGCCATCATCAGCCGCTGTATCTCTTCCGCTATACAGCTGGGCTGGACCGAAGAAGAAGCCGCAGAACGGGCCGCTAAAATGGCGGACATCATCAGGGCCGTCCTGCACCATACCGGGGCATAAAAACAGTGCACCGTTCGCAGGTTGGTACCCGCATACTTATTTGAATTACACGAGGAGCAATGACCACAACAGCTGAAATACTGAAGCGTGTCAGGCGCATAGAAATAAAAACAAAAGGACTGAGCAACCACATCTTTGCCGGAGAATACCATTCGGCCTATAAGGGACGTGGTATGTCGTTCAGTGAAGTCCGGGAGTACACACCCGGTGATGATGTGAAAGCCATAGACTGGAATGTCACCGCGCGGTTTTCGCATCCTTTCGTAAAGGTGTACGAGGAAGAGCGCGAACTGACCGTTATGCTGCTGGTCGATATCAGCAACAGCTCATTGTTCGGTACGGCCCAGCGCATCAAGCGCGAGCTGATCACCGAACTTTCTGCGGTGCTTTCTTTTGCAGCGGCTACGAACAATGATAAAGTCGGGGTCGTTTTTTTCAGCGATAAGGTCAATAAGTACATACCGCCGAAGAAAGGCCGCAGCCATATCCTGCGCATCATCCGCGAATTGCTGACCATAGAGGCAGCTCCCCTCAGCAGTACCAATGTGAGCGTGGCGCTGGAGTTCCTGAACTCCGTGCTGAAGAAGAAAACCATCTCCTTCCTGATGAGCGACTTTATCAGCAATACATTTGAGAAGCCGCTGATGCTGGCCTCGCGCCGGCACGACCTGGTTGGCATACATGTATTCGATGCTACGGATAAAGAGCTGCCGGATGTGGGCCTGGTGAATGTACAGGATGCAGAGTCCGGGAAGGAAGCCTGGATCGATACCTCGGATAAAACCCTGAGGGCCGCTTATACCAAAACATTTGAACAGCATAAGCGCTACTGCGCACAGGCATTCAGCAAAAGCGGGGCTTCCCTGCTGGCCATTCGCACCGACCAGGATTATGTAAAAATATTACAAGGTTACTTTAAAGGCAGATAAACCGGCATGAAGACAAAGTATTTTCTCTTTTTTTTGATCGCACTGCACTGTTGCCTGTATACAGGTACACAGGCCCAGGTACAGCTCAGTGTCAAAACGGATGTGCAGCAGATACAGGTCGGTGACCCCTTGCATTACTTTGTTACGGCCTCTGCCGATACCACGAAGTCGACCATACGCTGGGCGGCTTTCCCGGACACCTTCAATACCCTGGAGATCACCGAACGGGGTAAAATAGATACGCTGCGCAACGGTGCAACGGTTACCTTAAAACAACGCCTGCTGATCACCGGCTTTGATTCCGGCAGCTTCCTGATCCCGCGGTTTGTATTCCTGTCTGAAAACAAAGACGGCAGCAGGGATTCCCTGTTTACCGATTCCTTCCGCCTGCTGGTGCAAACCGTAGCAGTGGACACGAACCAGCCTTTCAAGGGCATTAAAGGTGTAGCCGTAGTGGAAAGCTCCTGGCTGGATAACCTGCCCCTGATCATCGGTTTGCTGATCGCCATAGGTATTATCGCCTGGGTGGCTGTTTACTTTGCCCGCAACCGTAAAGTGGCCGCGCCCAAACCGGGCCCGAGAGTGGAAACCTATTATGAGCGTACCATCCGCTTGCTGGATGAGCTGGATCAGAAGCAGCTCTGGCAGCAGGATAAGGTGAAAGACTATTATACTGAACTGAGCGAAACCGTCCGGCAATATATTGAACATCGCTTCCAGACCAATGCGATGGAGCTGACCACGGAAGAGTTGCTGCACAAAGCAAAAAAACACAGAGAGATGGCCGTGTTCCGCAAATCGCTGAAACCCCTGCTGCAGGCTGCAGACCTGGCTAAATTTGCCAAGGCCAACCCTTTGCCGGAGGAGCATATTGAAGCCCTGCAGCTGGCAAAAGATTTTGTGCGGATATCCAAACCCAAAGAAGAAAGCGTGCCTGACCCGATAAACAAGTAAACCCTGGAGTATGATAAAAGCATTATTCGACGGGCAACACATCAGTTTCGCACAGCCCTGGTATTTTTTACTCTTACTGTTGTTGCCTGCACTGATCCTGTGGGAGTGGAAAAACAAAACCCGCCAGCAGCCTAAGTTGCGCCTCAGCAGCCTGACTGCTGCCCTGGGCGTAAAACCTTCCCTGAGGATACGCCTGCGGCCTGTACTGAAAGTATTGCGCAGCCTGGCCTTTATCGGGCTGGTCATCGCGCTGGCCCGCCCGCAGAGCAGCAATGTTACCGAGTCCGTAGACAGCGATGGTATCGATATCGTGTTGTCCGTAGACGTGTCCGGAAGTATGCTGGCCGAAGACCTGAAACCTAACCGCATCGAGGCGGCCAAACAGGTGGCACTGGACTTTGTGCGCAAGCGCGAAAATGACCGCATCGGCCTGGTGATCTTTTCCGGGGAAAGTTTTACCCAATGCCCCATCACTATAGATCACAATATTGTCAACGAGCAGTTGTCTGCGATCCAGAGCGGTATGCTGCAGGACGGTACGGCTATCGGTATGGGCCTGGCCACTGCGGTAGACCGACTGCGCAATTCAAAAGCCAAAAGCAAGATCATCATCCTGCTGACGGATGGTGTGAACAATACCGGCCTGATCGACCCGAGCACCGCGCTGGAGATCGCCAAAGCATACAAGATCCGGGTGTATTGTATCGGTGTGGGCACGCGCGGGGAGGCTCCTTACCCCATGCAAGGCCCCATGGGCACACAAAAGCAGATGGTGCCGGTAGAGATCGACGAAGCCCTGCTCAAAACCATTGCCACACAAACCGGCGGCAAATATTTCCGTGCGACCAGCAACAGCTCCCTGAGCGCAGTGTACAAGGAGATCGACCAGCTGGAGAAATCGAAAGTAGAGGTCAGCTCGTTCAAGCATTTTACAGATTTGTTCCTGCCCTTTGCCGTGCTGGCCCTGATCTGCATCGCACTGGAAATGCTGCTGCGTTATACGTATTTCAGGAGCATTACCTGATGTCGGATAAACCTATAAGGTTTTCGAAACCTTATAGGTTTTGAGCAGGGAAACCCGATAGGTTTTTTTGAACAGGGGCCTATAGGTTTTGAGCAGGATCGTGACACGATCAGTACTGTGAACCCTTTTGTTTCAAGCGGCCGGGCTGTCTTTGATGTGCCAGTGAAGCACTGCGGTTATTGCCGAAGGCGGTATTCATCATACCGGGTGTTTATGCTGAAAGAATCGTTCAGTACCACATAAGGACGAACCGTGTCCATCCGGAAATAATGCGCATTCAGCTTTTTATACGATTGCTCCCAGAAGGGGCTTACAAAATCTTTTTCCGTTATCCGGGCCAGCTTACCTTTTATTTCGTCTTCAAACAGGAGTAAGGCCGTTACCGGTTTGTTTTTACCGTCCATGCTGGACAGGATCAGGGTCTCATAAGGCAAGCCCCAGCTCATCATCAGGGTATTGTGTATGGCGTCGTTCTGATGCCGTTCGATCATGGCCTTTGGTATATTTCTTTCCTGCAGCTCTGTTGTGATCCTCCTGATCTCTGTGATTCTTTTTTCAAACTTGTCCGAGCTGTTGCCGATCTGGATCAGGCGCATGGTAAAAAAAGCAAGGATGACAAAGCCGCTGAGCATCAGGTTCATCCTCGGCAAGACAAACCAGACAAACGGAATGAGTGCCAGTATGGTCATCGACATCCATTCGCTCTCTATGTAAAATTTAAGATCACAAACCGGGTACATCAGGCAAACCAAACTGAAATAACCAACATGGAGAGCAGCATCCAAAGCAGGATCAGCGGCTTGCGCAGTAAAAGCGTGGCTACTATGCCCAGGCCGAAAAAGACCAGGAACTGCCAGTAATCCTGTACGGCACTTTTGATGAACTCTTTTGCTGTCGCAGTGGTGAATACGCCCAGGAGTTTTTCCATACTGAAGGATTCAATAAGCCCTGTGACCAGGCCCTTGTCATAGAATCCTGTGGAGCTGAAGTAGACTTTTGAAAGAATGATAAGGGCAATAACAGATGCCAGGGTAAGCGCCCTCCTGTCCGGCCGGAGCACAGCCTGATCCAGCAGGAAGAAAACAAAAAGATAAGCGGTTACGATGATGACCAGGGGATGGGAAAACAGCGCGAGGAAAATAAGCAGGGTAAAAGGGATCCATTTGCGGAGTTTGTTTTTCCCTGTTTCGATACTGTGGAACAAATAGCCGAATGCCAGCAGCATCCAGCTGATCCCCTGGTGCACCTCATTGTTGCTCCAGTAAAATGTTTCGGTGGCACAGGCTGTCAGGTACAGGCCCAGCAGCACGACAAATCCGTATTGTCTGAGGCGGTATAAAACCAGGCCGGTTACCAGGAAGAAAATATTGAAGCTGACCGAGTAGACAAACAACAGGGCTTTCAAGGGAAGTTTCAGCCACACACCAAGCAAGGGGAACATCTGGGTAATAAAAGAACCAAGGCGGTGTTCAATAATACTCAGGCTTTTTGTGTTGACGATGGTGGTGAAGATATGAGCGGCATCTGAAAACAGCATGCGCTCTATATAGAAATAGCCGGAAAAGACAAGCAGTACCGACAAGGCCAGTAAAGTCAGCCGGGCGGCCAGCATCGTGCTTTTGTTGTTTGCGTTTACCAGCATAGATTTTTAATCGGTGTTTTCCGGTACGGTATTCTTTTGCAACGCTCCATCCAGCACAATATACGGTTTCGTCGTATCGAAGCGAAAATAATCCCGGTTGAGTTCGGTGTACCATTGGTTCCAGAACGGATTGATAAAGTCGCGTGTTTCAGAACCTTCCAGCTTTTGCCGGGTAAACTGTGGTGTAAAGGACAGCAATGCCGTTACAGGCCGATCCTTCTGTTCCATCGCAGAGAGCAGCAGGGTTTCGCAGGGCAGGCCCCAGCTCAGCATCAGGGTATTGCGCAAAGCACTGTCTTCCCCGTATTGCCTGATGATCGCTTTGGGGACATGCTCCTGCTGCAGGCTGCGTGCAATGCGGGCGACGGCTTTGAACCTGTTGCTGAAGCGCTCCCTGCTCTCCAGAATCTGCAGCGTCCGCAGCGAGAAGAAAGTAAGCAGCAGGATGCCTGCAAAGCGCAGGTTCAGTTGCGGCAGCACGAAGCGGCAAAAGGGCAGCAGGGCAAACAGGCTGACCGCCATCCATTCACTTTCGAGGTAGTAGCGGTATCCGGAAGCGGGGTACACAATGCTGACACAGACCAGGTAGGCCAGCACGGACAGCAGGGTCCAGGCCGCCAGCCGGTACTTTTTGCGCGAGAGCAGGTAGGCCAGGCCTGCGGCAAACAATGCCAGGGCCTGCCAGTAATCCTGCACCGCAAAGCGTGCAAAGGATGTAAATGTCGGGTTGCGCAATACCTTGAAGGGGTCTCCGTCCAGCACATAGCGGGCCATCATGCCCATTTTGGCCTTATCATAAGACCCGGTAGCACTCAAGTATGTTTTGAGCCCTGTCATCGCCAGGACAATCAGTACCCATAGCAAAGTCCTTTTGTCGCGGTGAAAGACCTGCCCGTCCAGGAAAAAGAAAACGAACATACCGGCTGTGACGACGATAACAATAGGGTGAGAGGATAGCGCCAGGAAGGCCAGGGTGGTATAAACGGGTATGATCAGCGCATTGCTCTTGCCGTTTTCGACCGCGTAAAATAAAAACCCGAAGGTCAGCAGCATCCAGCAGATGCCCTGGTGTACCTCGTTGTTGCTCCAGTAAAATGTTTCTGTGGCGCAGGCTGTGAGGTAAAAGGCCAGCAGCAGCAGGAAATTGTATTGTCTCAGGCGGAAGAGTATCATGCCCGATACAAAGTAAAACAGGTTAAAACTGATGGAGTATAAGAAAACGATCAGGCTCAGCGGCAGTTTCAGCCACACACCCGCCAGCGGGAAAAACTGGGTAATAAAAGAGCCATAACGGTGCTCCTGTATCCACAGTGTTTTATGGTTGATGATGTTGTATAATATATAGGCTGCGTCCGAATACAGCATCCTTTCCCTGAAAAACACGGCAGAATAGACCAGTAAGACAAACAGCGCCGGTAATGCGATCTTGCCTGAAAGCCTTGCGTTTAGGGTGTGCATGCGACTAAGGTAGATTATTTTCCTTTTTTTCAGATCAATTTTTGATTTTATCAATTATTGCTTTACCTTTGCAGTCCGAATTTTAAATTTAATACAACTCCGGACAGGGGTTACAATAGTTAAGCTTTATGAAACGTACATTCCAACCGAGTCGTCGCAGTCGCAAATCAGTACATGGGTTCCGCAAACGTATGGAGTCTGCCAATGGCCGCAGGGTATTGGCTTCCCGCCGTGCAAAAGGCCGTAAAAGGCTGACCGTATCAGACGATAAACGCCTGAAATAATCACCCGTAAATAACTGCTGCTATCCGCTATAGTTTTACACTTCACGAGCGGCTAAAACGCGAGCAAGATATTCAAACGCTTTTCCACACCGGGGAAGCGTTTTCTTCATTTCCGCTCAAATGTATCTGGCTGCAATTGCCGCGAAACAATGAAAAGTCTCCGGTAAGGATTGCAATAGCCGTGCCGAAGAAGCGCATCCGGCAGGCGGTAGGCCGCAACAGGATCAAACGCCTGATCCGGGAAGCCTGGCGCCTCAACAAGCACGAATTGTACGCAGCCGTATCGCCGGAGCGGCAACTGCATCTTTTTTTTATTTTTACAGGGCCGGCCAATGCAGGCTTTGCTGCGATGGAGAAAAGTATCCGTTCAGTGATCGGAACCTTGTCCGGTAAAATCAATAAGAAGCCGGATGCGTAAACTCTTTTCCCTGCTGTTCCTGGGCATCATCAGGATCTACCAGAATACAATCTCCCCCTTTATCGGCGCAAACTGCCGCTATACACCTACCTGCAGCGCCTACGCTACCGAAGCGATCAAAAAATACGGTCCCTTTAAAGGCGGGCGCATGGCTGTACGCCGTATCCTTTCCTGCCATCCCTGGGGCAAGAGCGGCTATGATCCAGTGCCGTAAAGGTGGTGTAAGAAATAAAAAAAAACAACCGGAAATGCCCGGCCGTTTCTTATTTGTTTACCTGTGTTCCAGATTTCATTGCTGTACCAAAGCAAGCGGGGAGTGATTGATAGCTTACTCAGGGGTTCGCTGTTGAGCAGGATAGAATAGGAATCCTATTTCTTGATCTCCTCCCGGATGTCGGCAATGATCTTCTGGGCAATGTTGTTGGCCGTTGTTTCGCTGCCGCTTTCTGCATAGATTCGTATGATGGGTTCGGTATTGGAAGTACGCAAGTGTACCCAATCGGTATCAAATTCGATCTTCAGGCCATCTTCGGTATTGATGGGGCGTGATTTGTATTTGTCCTGTATCGCAGCAAAGATCTTCGGTACGTCCAGCCCTTCGGGCAATTCTATTTTATTCTTGGAAATGATATAGTTGGGGTAAGTGCTCCTGAGCGCTGAAATGGTTTTGCCGCTTTTAGCCAGGTGGCTCAGGAAAAGTGCGATACCCGCGAGGGCATCCCGGCCATAATGCAGTTCAGGGCAGATCACGCCGCCATTGCCTTCCCCGCCGATCACGGCATTGTGTGCTTTCATCTTCTGCACGACATTCACTTCGCCTACAGCACTCGGGAAGTATTGTCCGCCGTGTTTTTCCGTGACATCTCTCAGCGCACGGGTAGAAGACATATTCGATACCGTATTGCCGCCCTTGTGGTGGCTGAGTATGTAGTCTGCAATCGCCACCAGCGTATACTCTTCCCCAAACAGGGAGCCATCTTCATTCACAAAGCAAAGCCTGTCTACATCGGGGTCTACTGCGATGCCCAGGTGTGCATTCTCACTTTTTACTTTACTGCAAAGCTCCACCAGGTTTTCCGGCAGCGGCTCGGGGTTGTGTGCAAAATTTCCGCTGACCTCCCCGTTGATGACCACAATATTTTCAACACCCAGGGCGCGCAGCAGGGCAGGTACAAATGTTGCACCGGTAGAGTTGATCGCGTCTACAACGATCTTGAAATTCTTTTCCCTGATCGCGTTGACGTCTACCAGGGGATGCGCCAGCAGCGCGTCTATATGCTTTTGGCCGTATTCATCCGCATAACGTACGGTACCCAGTTTGTTGATATCCTGGTAAACGGCTTCCCCTTTTTCTGCAAAATCAAGGATCCATTGTCCGTCTTCCGCATTCAGAAATTCCCCGTCTTCGTTCAGCAGCTTCAGAGCATTCCATTCCCTGGGGTTGTGGCTTGCGGTCAGGATAATTCCTCCTGCTGCCTGCTCCATCTTTACGGCCATTTCTACGGTCGGTGTCGTACTCAGGCCCAGGTCCGTCACATCAAATCCGCAGTTCTGCAAAGTAGGTACGACCAGGTTGCGCACCATTTCTCCGCTCATGCGTCCGTCCCTGCCCAGGACGATCTTTTTATTGCCCGGATTTCTCTGGAGCAGGAATTGGGCGTAGGCTGTAGTAAATTTTACGAGATCAAGCGGTGTAAGACCGGTTCCGGGTTTTCCGCCGATAGTACCGCGTATGCCGGAGATGGATTTGATGAGTGCCATGTGTATAAAAGAGGTTGTGATCCGGGTAGTTTGTTGCTGTTCCCGGGCTGCAAAATTCACGTGTTTCGGGCAAAAATAAAAATGCCTCTTTCCTATTTGTTTTGTAAAGAAAGAGGCATTTTTTATGTAAAAAAAGAAATTATTTCAACTTCACTTCTGCCGCCTGCAGCACAGATTTGTTGCTTCCGTCATTGTTGCTCAGTGCAGCGATGATGTAGCAATTCTCCAGGTTCCAGGCACCGCTGGGTGTAAAGCTGTAATTGTATTCGTACACCCTTCCGGCTTCTTTGGTCGGCATTGCATCCAGTACGGCATTGCCTACAGGCAGGGTCAGGCATCTACGGAAGACATGATTGTGTTCGTAGTTCATATCGATGTACGATAAAAATTCCTGTGCATCAATAATTTTACTTTCGGTAACACCCAGAGTCAGTACGTTTTTGGTGCTGATATCTTTCGTGTACGCTACTTTGACATTGATCTTTACTAAGTTTTTGTCGCCATCATAGGTAGAGCTCAGGTACAGGTTGGCATCTGCCTTTGTTGTCAAACGGCTTGCTGTCTGTGAAGCCCATTGTGCACGGCCTATCAGGAGCGTGTTGGTTCCGCTGAGTGGCGTACGGTCTATTCCTGCATTGGGGATGGCGCTGACGCTGATATAAATAGCAGAACCGATCTGTGTGGCGCCGGAGTCGCGGAAATCATATTTACTGCTGCCTTCTGCCTTATGTACCGGTTTGAACACCGAACCGGCATTGAAGGTATGGTACGCCGTCGCCACAACCCTGTCCGGGTTGTCTTTGATGAGCGCTGCTACGGTTTGGTGGCCTTCGGGGCAGTTCACGCAAGAAGCACCGGTAAACTCTTCTATAAAGACATTTCTTGGCTGGGGTGTTTCCACAGTAGCAGTATAGGTAGTATCTACAAACTCCCTTTTGCCGAAATCGATCAGTACCCCTTTTTCTTCACACGATTGCAGGAAAAACATCCCGATTGCAATACCCAGAAGCCCTGTTTTTTTCATTTGTTATTTTTTAGCGTAAGGACAAAATTAAGCATATTTATGTTGCGCTTCATGATTTATCGGGCACTGCGGCAAAAACGGATCATTTCCTCCGCCAGCGCAGCAGAGAGCGGCAGGGAAGGGTCATTGTAGCTGGCTATATTTTTTTCCAGCTCTTCCGGCACCTCCTTCAGCATATAGTTCATACCCGGGATCAGCTTTACGCTTACGGCAGGGTTGGCTTCCTGCAGCAAACGGGTATTGTCTGTCGGTACCTGCAGGTCATGGGTGCCATTGATCAGCAAGACCGGTACTGTTACCTTTTTGATCTCTGCCTGCGGGTCATAGGAAAAAAGGGAGCTCATATACGGCTGAATCGATGGCCTGAAAACCGTGACCAGGTACTTGTTCTGAACCCTTACTCTCCGCCCTGCCCGTATCTGGCTTAAAAGCGTATCGACTTCTGTTGGCTTGCCCGGGGTATTTTTGTTCAGCTGTTTCCCCAGGGCGATATCACTCCGTTCACCCAGTGTTTCCATACAGATCACACCCTGTACTTTGAACCTGTTGGCCGCAATCAGTGCAACCAGTGCCCCTTCGCTGTGCCCGGCCAGGTAGATCGGGCCGAACTGCCTGCTGCTTCTGATCTTTTCCAGGCAGGCGATGACGTCCAGGATATGGTCTTCGAACTGCAGCAGAGAGTCGTGCTTCAGCGCAGCTTCACTGGCGCCTACGCCTCTTTTGTCAAAACGAACGGATGCAATTCCGGCAGCCGCAAAAGAGTCCGCCAGCATTTTGTAGGCGTCAGAACCCCTGCCCAGGCCGAGATTCAGATCCCGGTTCATTTGTCCCGTACCGGAGATCAACAGGACTACGGGAACCTTTTTTTTAACGCCTGCCGGTTTGACAAGCGTGCCATACAGGGTGGTGTTGTTCCGGGTGATCGTAAAACCGGAACCGGCGTTCTCCTGCGCCTGCAGCATACGGCTGCAGCCGAGCAGGGCAATGAGGAATAAGAAACAGGTTTTCATAGGGTGGGTTTTTTCTGTTATTTTTTCCTGCTGAATTTCAGGTCACGTCCGACGCTGACCAGGAGCAGGTTTACTTTTTTGCCGGCAAAAGGCTTGTAATAGGTATTGGTAGCCACGTTAAAAAGCTGGTAGTCTTCGTTCAGGAAATTAGTGGGGTAGTATTGGATCTTGAGGGTGGTCCCTTTAAGACACACGCCTGCAAATACATAAGGCAGCAGGATTTCAGAGCGCTTGCTGAACCAGTCGTTGGATTTTGTTTTGCTGTACAGGTCGCTCCAGGACTTTTCTTTATAATGAAAGGCCACGTCGAGCCCGCCACCCAGGAAGAAATAATCGCGGGTTTTCATATTGCCGAAACGCAGGCCCACCGGTACGCCCAAAGTGTACACTCTTTTTTTCACGGTCAGGTCAAAAGCGTCGTATTTCTCGATAAACCCGATATTCTTGATATCCAGGCCGGTATAGATGCCCACCCCTTTGCTAAAGTTGTAATTGTAGGTAGCGCCGATATGGAAGAACATAGAAAAGCGTAATGTTCCGAGGCTGTTGTTGCCGTTATCGTTGATCAGTGCGGTTGAAAAGATCATGCCGTCCAGGGAGTTGCCCCAGTAAGCCTTGCGGATAGGCGCTTTACCGCCGGTACTGATGCTTACAGTTTGTTTTGTTGTTTCTACACTGATGGAGGCGGAGTCATTTTGTGCGTAGCCTTGTCCACAGGCAAATAAGAGGAGTGCGGTCAGCAGTTTTTTCATTTTTTTCTGTTTAAGCCGCAAAGATAAGGCGGTGTTCTGCTATTTTTTCAGTTTTGCTCGTTTGGCACAAGTATTGAACAGATGAGTTGTCAGCATTTTGGCTATCCTGTACAGGTGTTTTGCCATTATGTCTGTATTTTTAAATGATCAATATAATATTTTAGAATGAAATCCATGATCGATATAATGTTGGGCCAGAACGACCAGGAAATGGAGTTTATGCCTATTGTTCCCCTGGGAGAAGATGAGTTGAATGATGATGAAAAGAAAAAGCTGCCTACCGATATACCGCTGATCGCACTCCGCAACACCGTTTTATTCCCTAATGTGGTGCTGCCCATCACTGTTTCCAGGGAAAAATCAGTAAAAGCCCTGGAATTTGCCAATGCAAACGGGAAATGGATCGGGGTGGTAGCCCAGAAAGAGCTGAACGATGAAGATCCGTCTGCAGCGGATATCTATGCCACGGGTACCCTGGCCAAGATCGTCAAGCAGATCAAAATGCCGGACGGCAATACGACCCTGTTCATTATGGGGCGCATGCGGTTTACCATCAAAACCATGACCCAGAGCGAACCCTTCTTCAAGGCCCGCATCCAGCTGATCGATGATGTGTTCCCCAAAGAGGATTCTGAATTTGAAGCCATTATGTCTTCGATCAGGGATTATTCCGAAAAGATACTGACCCAGTCGCCAAACCTGCCCAGCGAGGCCGGTATTGTGCTCCGCAATATTGAACAGCAATCTTTCCTGCTGCATTTTATCGCTTCCAACATCAACGCAAAGCTGACGGATAAGCAAATGCTGCTGGAAGAGGATGATGTGAAAGTGCGGGGGGAAAAACTCCTGCAGATCCTGCAGGCAGAGTTGCAGATCGTGGAGCTGAAAAACGAGATCACCAACAAGACGCGCGGCGAGATGGATAAGCAGCAGCGCGAGTATTTCCTGCAGCAGCAGCTGAAGTCCATCAAAGACGAATTGGGCGGTGATCCGAACGAGCGCGAATTGCGCGACCTGCAAAAACGTGCTGAAGGCATGAACTGGCCGGAAAGCGCCAAAGACCTGTTCCAGAAAAATATTCAGAAACTGGAGCGGATGCATCCCAGCACGCCTGACTATTCGGTGATCTACAATCACCTGGACCTGATGCTGGATCTGCCCTGGAACAGTTATACTGCCGATAATTACGACCTGAATAATGCCCAATCCGTGCTGGATGACGACCATTACGGCATGGAAAAGATCAAGGAGCGTATCCTGGAGTACCTGGCTGTACTGAAGCTGAAAGGAGATATGAAGTCCCCGATACTGTGCTTTGTAGGTCCTCCCGGCATTGGTAAGACCTCTCTGGGGCGCAGCATTGCCAATGCCATCAACAGGAAATATGTGCGCCTCAGCCTGGGCGGCCTGCACGATGAAAGCGAGATCCGCGGACATCGCAAAACCTATATCGGTGCCATGCCCGGACGCATCATACAGTCACTGAGAAAAGTAAAATCGGCAAACCCTGTATTCATCCTGGACGAAATCGATAAGATCGGAAGAGACCACAGGGGAGACCCGAGCTCTGCACTGCTTGAAGTGCTGGATCCTGAGCAGAACAGCTCTTTCTACGACAACTATCTTGAGATGGAATTTGACCTGTCCAAAGTATTGTTTGTCGCAACAGCCAACAGCCTGCAGGACATACAGCCTGCTTTGCGCGACCGCCTGGAGATTATCCAGCTGAGCGGTTACAGCATTGAAGAAAAAACAGAGATCGCCAAACGCCACCTGGTGCCCAAGCAAAAGGACTTGCACGGGTTGAAAAAGATAAGCCTTAAGTTTTCAGATAAAATACTGCAGCAGATCGTTCAGAACTATACGCGTGAAAGCGGTGTGCGGGAGCTGGACAGGCTGCTGGCATCCGTCATGCGCAATGTGGCTAAAGATGTGGCGATGGGCCATAAGGTGCAGCCGCAGGTGAGCAGCGAAAAAGTGATCAGTGTATTGGGGAAAGCCAAATTCACAAACGACGCGTACGAACGGGGATTACCCGCAGGCGTGGCGGTCGGCCTGGCCTGGACTTCTGTCGGAGGAGAAATTCTTTTTATTGAGACGAACCTGAGCAAAGGCAAAGGAGGGCTTACCATTACCGGAAACCTGGGTAATGTGATGAAAGAAAGCGCTACAACAGCCTTGTCCTACTTAAGGGCACATACAGAAAACCTGGGTATTGCAGATTCCATATTTGACGAACACAATATTCATATCCATGTGCCGGAAGGTGCGGTACCAAAGGATGGCCCCAGTGCCGGCATTACCATCCTGAGCGCGCTGACCTCTTTATTGACCGGGCGCAAGTTAAGGCCTTACCTGGCTATGACCGGGGAGATCACCCTGCGCGGGCAGGTGCTGCCGGTAGGGGGTATCAAGGAAAAAGTGCTGGCTGCGAAAAGGGCCGGGGTCAGGGAGATCATTCTCTGCTACCAGAATGAAAAAGATGTTGAAGAGATCAATCCTTTGTTCATCAAGGGCATGAAGTTTCACTTCGTCAAAGAAATGAAAGAAGTGCTGCAGATCGCGTTGAAATAAACAAAGGTCTAA
>JAEUVW010000231.1 GCA_016786525.1 Chitinophagaceae bacterium | reverse complement strand
TGGACTGTGATAGAAAGACACTCGAGGTGGGAAAACACTACTCGTATATGACGGGCGACACCATTCTATCGGGTTCCGGAGCGTACACAACTAGTCCAAAAATGCTGAAGATCAATTGCCTGGCCAAGACTACCGCCGGCGCTACCTATACCATTGAGTATGTATTGAACCAGTAAGGTTTGCCTCTGATTGAGCGGAGGGCTATGAAGCACAACTCTATCTTCTTCATGGGACGAGATAGGACTTATGTTGGAATTAGGTGAACGCAGCAATGTTGCGGGCGGTAGTTAAGTCGATAGGACGATTTGCGATCACAGTATCATTACGGAAGTAAGGCATGTGAGTGTGATGCTGCAAATTCGAAATGAACTGTCATAGCCATGCGGCAGAACTGAAGTGCAATATTGCTCATATATCATTATGCTGCTGTCATGCCGACCGCAGGGAGGCATCTATACGCTAAGCCTTATATGGGCTTGTTGGTGGGCTTGACAATGGCTGCGCCTCACACCAACAAGGGCGAATAAATTGTTAGCTAAGTGTACAGATTCTTCACGCCACTTCATTCCGTTAAGAATGACAGAATCCATGAGTTTGCACCCAATCCAAAATCTTAAATCTCAAATCAGAAATCTTCTTCCCTGTCATTTTGGCCCATCACCTCTCTTTGGTACGCAACTTGTGTAGGATGCATGTAGAAAAAAACAACTAAGTATATGATGCAGCAAGAAAAAGGTACCATTTCCATACACACGGAGAATATCTTCCCGATCATTAAAAAATTCCTGTATTCCGACAACGAGATCTTCCTGCGCGAACTGGTGAGCAATGCCGTGGATGCCACACAGAAACTGAAACGCCTGAGTTCCCTGGGTGAATACAAAGGCGAACTGGGCGAATTGAAAGTGTCCGTTGCGCTGGACAAAGAGAAAAAGACCATCACCATCTCCGACCGCGGTATCGGCATGACCGCTGAAGAGATCAAGAAATACATCAACCAGGTAGCCTTTTCCGGCGCTACCGAATTCATGGAGAAATTCAAAGAGGCCAAAGATGCCAACGAGATCATCGGTAAATTTGGCCTGGGCTTTTACTCCGCCTTTATGGTGGCCGACACCGTAGAGATCAACACCCTGTCGTACAAAGAAGGCGCGGAAGCGGCCCGCTGGGTCTGCGATGGCAGCACCTCCTTCGAGATCACCGAAGGCGACCGCAGCGAGCGCGGCTCCGACATTATCCTGCACATCAATGCCGAGAGCGAAGAGTTTCTCGACGAACATAAGCTGCGCAGTATCTTGCTGAAATACGGCCAGTTCCTGCCCGTACCCATCCAGTTCGGTACCAGGACGGAGAGCGTGCCTGACGGTGAAGACGAAGAAGGCAAACCGAAGTACAAAGAAGTAGAGGTAGATGACATCATCAACAACACGGCACCGATCTGGACCAAATCACCGTCTGACCTCACAGACGAAGACTACCTGAACTTTTACCGCGAGCTGTACCCCTTCTCCGAAGAGCCCCTGTTCTGGATCCACCTGAATGTGGATTACCCCTTTAACCTCACCGGCGTACTGTACTTCCCCAAAGTGAAAAACGAAATGGAGCTGCAGCGCAACAAGATCAAGCTGTTCAGCCGCCAGGTCTTCATTACCGATGAAGTAAAAGACATCGTGCCGGAGTTCCTGATGCTGATGCACGGCGTCATTGACAGCCCGGACATCCCGCTGAACGTGTCGCGCAGTTTCCTGCAGGCCGACAGCAATGTAAAAAAGATCAACGCCTACATTACCCGCAAAGTGGCCGACAAATTGTCTGAGCTGTTCAAAGCCGATCGTAAGGCCTACGAAGAAAAATGGAAAGACATCGGCCTGTTCATCAAATACGGTATGGTGTCTGATGAGAAATTCTACGACCGCGCCAAAGACTTTGTACTGCTGGGTAACGTACACCATCAATACTTCACTCTGCCCGAATACGCTGAAAAGGTAAAGGCAGAGCAGACCGACAAAAATGGCAACCTGGTGTACCTGTACGCCAACGATCCCGGTAAGCAGGACGGCTTTATCAGCAGCGCCGGAAAGCGTGGCTATGACGTATTGCTGATGGACGGTCCGCTGGACAATCACTTCATCTCCCAGCTGGAGCAGAAGCAGGAAAAGACCCAGCTGAAGCGCGTAGACGCCGATGTGCTGGACAAGCTGATCGAAAAAGACCTGCTGATCGAAAGCGTGCTCAGCGAAGACGAAAGCAAAACGGTAAAAGAACTGTTTGACAAAGCCATCGACAAGACATCAATGAGCGTGGAAGTGACCGGCCTCAGCCCCGATGACATGCCGGTAACGGTAACGATGGACGAGTTTATGCGCCGCATGAAAGATATGTCGCGTATGGGAGGCGGCGGTATGATGGGCTTCTACGGCAACCTGCCCGACAACTACAAAGTATCGGTAAACGGCAACCACAAGCTGATCCGCCGTATGCTGGAGACCACAGACGAAGCCACGCAAAAACGCCTGGCGCGCCAGGCCTTCGACCTGGCCCTGTTGTCGCAGGGTATGCTTACCGGTGCGGATCTTACTGCCTTTGTGGCCCGCAGCGTGGACCTGATAGACTAATTAAATGAAAAATGAAAAGTGAAGAGTGAATAATGCTTTTCTTAAGAATGAAAAGTGAAGAATGAAAATTGAAAAATGCTTTTCTTGAGAATTGAAAAGTGAAGAATGAAAATACTTTTCGCAAGGCAGTTCATTATTTATTAACCATTATTCATTAACCATTGCTCATTTAAAAATGCGCCCCCTTCAAGGGCGCATTTTTTGTTTAAAGGCAAAGCATATACCAGGTCGACATGTCGGTACAGGTCTTTTGTATTTGTTGATTTTAAATATTAACTTGTTGCCAGTTATTCAATTCACCATTTTTAAAAATCAAATCCCTTTTTTATGAAATGCAATTGGACAAAAGCCCTGATATTACTGCCCCTGCTGGGTGCAGGCCAGCTGTATGCACAGGCCACCTT
>JAEUVW010000211.1 GCA_016786525.1 Chitinophagaceae bacterium | reverse complement strand
TCTGGATGCGGATGGTCTGGTTCATGAGCAAAAGGCAAAGTTAGGCGGAAACAGCTACTACATTGTCCGCTTAATGAAAATATCACTGCAGGAGATTGATGATTGATGATTGGCGGAAAGCAGAAGTCCGTAGCTCCGGTTTACAGGCTAAGGAGTTAGGGCTGGTTTGTCCTGCTGTCCCCGATGTTCCGAAGGGTATACAGAGGCAGATTTACAGATCCCTACGGGATGACATTCGGTTTGTTTATGTGATTGCACACCCACTCTGTCATTCCGACGCAGGAGGAATCTATACATAGATCTTGACAGACCCCTATGGAATGACAGTGCAGAACAGCCCCATCATTCAGACGCATCCTATCCCTGATGTTCCGAAGGGCATCAGGAACAGAAAATATACCGGGTTTCTGATCCGGTCAGATATCCTAAGGAGCAGGGCTTATTGGCACTTCGTCCCCATCCTCTTTTTCCTCCAGGGGGTCGGAATCTTCTTTGCCCACTTTTACTTTGGGACTGTCCGAAGTGCCGGTCACCGTCATCGGGATGCCGATAATACCGAGTGGGGGCAGACCCAGGCGCATCTTAAACTTCAGGTTGTGGTCAAAATCACTTTGCCCTTCCACGCGCAGGCGGAAGCCGGCCATTTTGATCTTTACCTTTTCGAGACTGATGATGTTGTTCTTAATGGTCGTCTTCAGGTCTACATTCTTCACATCGGGGTCTTTCAGGCCCTCACGGCCGCTTTCGCGGCTGGCGTTGTTCAGCAGTTTAAAACCCTTGAACTGCACATTCCGCACAGAGAGCACGCCCCCACCCTCCAGCGAGGGATACACCGGGCTCATGCTGCTGTCCAGGCGGCCTTTGATCTTATAATCCAGCGAGATAATACCCTGCGCCGATGCGGCGGCCGGTGCCATATCGTGGAACAGTTTTACCTCTTTATAGGCACGGCGCACATCAAAATCCTTCGCGATGACCGCAAAATCAAACAAGGCTTTTTTCGTCTGCACGTTCTTGTACAGCGCATCCATGCTGACCGTAGTGCCGATCATCTGGAAGCCGGTTTGCTTCAGGCGCAGCTGTGCACTGTCTATCGTCAGCTGACCGGCAAAATCCTGCAGGTGCAGTCCGTCGTAATCGATCTGTTTGGCTTTGGCCTGGACGCTTACGGCGAGGTTGGCCGGTATCACGATGACTCCGGAAGTATCGGGCACCGCCGTATCCGAAGCTGCAGCAGTATTGGGTATAAATTCGTCTACCAGCAGGTAGTTGGACTGCAGGGTAAAACTGCCTTTCAGCTTTTCTTTATCACTGAGCGCATAGTTGATCACATTCAGCAGGTAACCGTTCAGTTGTATATCGGAGCGCCCGTATGTTGCCCTGAAGCGTTCGAACCAGAACCTGTCGTTGCGGAAACGGAACAGGCCTTCTTTCAGCAGGAAGGGCAGCGGCAGGTAGGCGGAATGCTTCACCAGGATGTCCCGCAGGGCCAGGCTGCCCTCGTTGTGCAGGCGGCTGTAGCGCCCCTTCAGGGCATCGCTCTGCGTGCCGGACAGGTTCAGGTCTACTTTGGCGTAGCCGCTCACATCCAGGTCCTTTTGCGAAAAGACGGAATAGATACGGGCCAGGTCCAGTTCTCCTTTGGCCAGCAATTTGTACCGCACATCAGCCATATTGGCGAGCTGCAGGTCCAGCATAAAAGGCTTGCCTTCAAATTCAAAACTCAGGGGTGCGACCGACACCGCCAGGTCTTTGGCTGTACCACTGGGATCGCTGATCGATACTGCGGCCTGTATATTGCTGACCGGGCGGGGATAATATTTTGTCTGTACGGACCCGTTTTTCAGGTCCAGGTCCAGCTTAATGACCGGGAACTGTTTCTTTTCGGGCACATAATTTCCTTTGGCGGTCACATCCAGCACCATCAGGCCGGCCAGCGACAGGCTGTCCATCGGGATAAAACTTTTCAGCTCGGCGAGGTTTACCCTGGAATGAAAATCGGCATCCAGGGGAAAGTCGACCAGGTTGTCTACCCATACCCTTCCCTGCACAAAATTGTTCAAGGCGGTTGCTTTCAGCCCGTCGATATGTACGGTGCTGTGCCGGTAATTGCCATCGGTACAGGCGGCTTCTATCGTAAAATTGATGTTGCTGATACCCTGGGGTAACTGAGCCATTTTAAAATAGCCGTTGCTCATCAGGGCCTGGGCTTTGAAGTTGGGCACTTCATCGATGACACTTTGCCCGGTCTTATCCGCATGGGCTTTGTAGCGACCGGCTACGGCCACATCCAGCTTAAAGCGGCCTTTGAAGTCTGCGGCCTGAAAGCCGATGGCATGCTGCAGCTTATCCAGGTCCATATCCATCTTCAGCTGTGCCTTGATCTGCGGGCTGTCCAGGCCCAGGGTATGCACCCGGGCATCGAAATAATCTTTGTCCATACGGAAGGCAAAGGTGTCGATATCTATGCGCAGACTGTCTGTATTCAGCGCCGGCAATACAGTCTTCAGCCGGAACTGCAGGCCGGAAGCGGGCGCATTATTATGATACGCCACAAAGCCGTCGCGGATGTTCATATTGAAATGCACATCAGGCTTCAGGTTTTGCGAGGCGATATAATCCCCTTTGAGGGTAAACAGCAGGTCTGCGTCTCCCTTCACTTCGGTCTGCTTCAGCCAGTCCAGGTATTTGGGCGGCAGGGCGGTCACCAGCGAATAGAGCTTAATGTTGTCTGCACCCGCCCTGAGGTCCAGCGCATATCCGTTGCTGAGGAATTTAAAATCTCCGGAGAAGTCCAGCTTCAGCTTGTTGATGTTCAGGTCATTCTCCCGGAACAGCAGCACCAGCGATTGGGTATTGACCTGGGTCAGCAGTTTGGCGTGAACCTGCTTGTCGCGGAGGTAATCTTCCCCGTCAAAACTGAAGTCCAGGGCCTTGATGTTCAGCTCGCTGCTCAGGTCGAAGATCGCATTGCTGAGGTCGCCTTTGCCTTTGTAGTTGAATCCGTCGGCATTGATGAACATGGGTATGGAGCGATCGTGGTACACCAGGTGGCAATTGCTGATCTGTATTTTCTGGATCTTCAGGCTGGCGCTGCCGGAGTCGCTGACCTGCTCCTGCTTTTGCTCTTCTGTTGTTTTCAGGATGTTGTAGTTCGCATTACCCAGGCTGTCTACCTGCACATTCAGCAGGGCATCGTCCAGGTACACCTCGTCTATTTTTACCGTTTGCTCGAAGAAAACGCTGCGCAGGTTTACCCCAAAGGCGATCTCGTCTGCTGCGATAAGGGTGTCCTCGGGGTACGGCACAGAGCCTTTCAGCGAAAAGTCCTTCAGGGTAAGCGTCAAGGAAGGGAAATGGTCGTAGAAAGACAGGTTGATCTTTGTAAAGTTGATCTTGCCGTTGATGTTGTTGTTCGTCCACACCTTTACCCCGTTCGCGATGGTCTTGGGGAACAGGTAAGGCAGTACCAGCAGCAGGAGCAGCAGGCTTCCCAGCGTAATGCCGGTATACTTCAGTGTTTTCAGCAGTATTTTTTTCGCTTTGCGCACGCAGGAGGGCTTTGATTTATGAAAGAATACCGGGGCTTTGCTGGCGCAGCAGGTATTTTCCCATCACATCAAATTCCACGTTTACCACTGTGCCGGCCTCTATGCCGGAGAAGTTTGTATGTTCGTACGTATAAGGAATGATCGTTACGGTCAGCTCATCGGCGCCGACATTGAAGGCGGTAAGGCTGACCCCGTTCAGGCAGACAGAACCCTTCTCGATCACCAGGGCGGCAAAGCGCGCCGGGAAACGGAAACGGAACAGCCAGCTGCCTTCCAGGCTTTGCTTTTCGATACAGGTAGCCGTAGCGTCTACATGGCCTTGCACCAGGTGCCCGTCGAGGCGGTCGCCCAGGCGCAGCGAACGCTCCAGGTTTACCGTATCGTCTTTCTTCCAGTCGGCCAGGTTGGTTTTCTGCAGGGTTTCGTCCACGGCAGTAACCCGGTAGCGGTCTCCGTCGAGCTCCACCACGGTGAGGCATACGCCATTGTGCGCCACAGACTGGTCTATCTTCAGTTCGTTGCTGATACTGCTTTGCATCCAGAACTCAGTATTGGAACCGTTCTTTATCATATCGGCCACCCGGGCCTTTGCTTCTATAATTCCCGTAAACATGTTTTATTTTTTATAAGCCCGCCCCCGGTGCGTGCTGATACCGGTATCGCTCACTACCGTAAATTCGAGGTAGATGGAGCTGTCTGCCGGCCGGTATTCCATAGTACCGCTGAGCGTATCGAGGCTGCGGCACATCAGCTGCTTTTCGGGGGCGATGACGCTATCGGACACAGCCCTGAAATAGCGGTTGGCCGAAAACGCCAGCTGGTTGCCCCCCGCGCAAAAATTGTTGATATAAAACTGTGTATCGTTGCGGCTGCTGATATTGAAATTGATCAGGGGGAATACCACTGCCGTATCCACATCCGGGTAAAAAACAGAGTCAGCAAATGAATAGGCGCCCACGTAAGGCCCCGTGGGGAAGATACACACCGAGTTGTCTTCTATACCGGGAAAATCGCGGTTGTAGTTAATTGCTGTCGGCACATTGCAGTACCTTTTGCTCAGTTCTATGGGCGGCGCGGGTTTATCTTCCCATTTCTGGCAACCGGCCAGCAGGGCCATGCAAAGCCATGCGGAAAGGCCATAAATAATGCTGCGATAGTTCATGAAGATAAAACGCCGTTGGCGCTGCAAAAGTATTAAATAAAAAAATTGGACAGAAGAAAATATTACTGTACTTTTGCGTCTCTTAAAAAAATTCTACCAAAAGGAGGTATATTCATTTTATGCTGATCATCGATTCAAAAGACTGCGAAAACATAGACAAAGCGCTGAAAAAATACAAGAAGAAATTCGAAAAATCCCGCACGCTTGTTCAGCTGCGCAGGCGCCAGGCTTTTACAAAACCATCTGTAAAACGCCGCACGGAAGTGCTGAAAGCGATCTATGTGCAACAAATGACTAACGGCCAGCTGGACTAAGCCGCTTTTCATTTTAAGTTGCGTTTGCACGCTTAAAAAAAATAGTTTCAAAACCGATACCACTTAGCTTATATTTGTGGTATCGGTTTTCTTATGCGGGTGCCTTTCGGTCAATATTTCAAAGAATATACTCACTTCTTACGTTTCGAAAAACGCTATTCCCCGCATACCATCAATGCCTACCTGGCCGACCTGCAGCAATTCTGCACTTACCTCGACGCCCACTCCACGGACCTGGCTTTAGACGACATTACCCACCTGCAACTGCGCAGCTGGCTTGTGGCACTGCGCGAAAAAGATCAGCTGGCCCCCCGCAGCCTGAACCGGAAGATATCCGGGGTCAATGGCTACTTCAAATACCTGATGCGCAACGGCCTTGCGGCTAAAAATCCCTGCGCCCTGCTGCACAGTGTACGCCTGCCCGAGCGGGTGCCTGTATTCCTGAAGACATCAGAAACCGAGCAATTGCTGGAAGAGACCGCATTCGGCGAAGGCTTTGCTGCGGCCACAGAAAGACTGATCCTCGAACTGCTGTACACCAGCGGCATGCGCCGGGCCGAACTGATCGGCCTGCGCGAAGACGATATCGAATGGAGCCTGCGGCAACTGCGCATTTTAGGCAAAGGCAATAAAGAACGCCTGCTGCCGGTCAGCGAAGCTTTGCTGGACACACTGCGCGACTATATCGCGTTGAAAAAGGCGGAAGGCCTGGACGCAGATCCGCACCTGCTGGTGCTTGCATCCGGCAAAATGCTGTATGAAAAGTATGTATACCATACGGTTAAACGCCACCTGGCTATGGTCACTACGCTGAAAAAGAAAAGTCCTCATGTACTGCGCCATACTTTTGCAACCCATTTACTGAACAACGGTGCGAGCATACAGGCCATCAAAGAGCTTTTGGGCCACTCCAGTATTGCCGCCACCCAAGTTTATACTCACATTAACATCGAAGAACTCAAAAAAGTTCATAAATTGAATCATCCAAAAGGATGAAAAAGGAAGACATTTTTTTAGTTAACCTCAAAAAAGTAAACAATGAATATTCAAATTCAAACCGTGCATTTTGATGCAGACACCAAGCTGGTAGACCATGTCAATAAACGTATTGAGAAGCTGAAAACTTTTCATGACAGCATAACGGACGTAGAAGTGTATCTGAAACTCGATAACGTAGTACACCAGGTAAAAGACAAGATCGCTGAAATAAAAGTGCTGGTGCCGAAACATACTTTTTTTGTCAAACACGAAAGCAAGGTATTCGAAGAGTCTTTCGACGGTGCCTTCGATGCCCTGGTCAGCCAGATCAAAAGGCGGAAAGAAAGAGGCAATACCGCTTCCATCAATGAGTTGCAGGAACTGGCCTCCAGCAAAGCAGGAATAGAAATACTGGACGACGATCTGTAATCGCGGCCCGTTTATTTATATAAAAATCCGGTTATAAATATAGCCGGATTTTTTTTTAACATTAGCTTGCATGACTGAACAGAAAGTATTACTTTCGTGATTATACTATATTCACATGAAGCATAATTGGACCAAAGTATTCTTATCCGCTGTCGCAGTAACTTCCCTATTTACAGCCTGTAAGCCTACTCCAGATACCGACACCCCCTTTCCGCCCAAAGTCTCCGCTTCCGTCTTTACCGGCAGCAGGAACGAATTTATATATGCCTTGGACCCTGAAACCGGACTGAAGAAATGGGAGTGTAATGTAGGCGCCAATATCGAAGCTTCGCCGGTACTGTATAACAATATTTTGTTTGCCGGCAACAGCTCTAGTATACTATTCAAGATCGACCCGAATACCGGCACCCGCTCTCAGTCAAAAGTGCCATTCCCTGCAGGTATCAGCACCACACCGATCGGGGACGACGGCTATCTCTACGTAGCTTCAGGCAAAACCCTGACCTGTATCCACATTGCTCCCGATACGGTAAGATGGAAGTTTGATGCCGACGACAATATCAATTCTTCACCCACCATTAAAGACACCCAGATCGTCTTCGGTTGCGACGATGGAAAGGTGTATATGCTGGATAAAAGGAATAAAAGCGTGATCTGGACGACCAAAAGCTACAGCACCCAGTTCCGTTCCTCCCCTGTTATCGACCCTACCCCGGTATACTTTTCAAGCAGCATCCCTGTAACGATGGATACGGGCGCCGTATACCTGGGTGCTAATGATTTCAAATTTTACGCATTTAAACGAAAAAATGGCGACCTGCTCTGGGATTACACCACTACGGCCCCCATCACTTCTTCTCCTATCGTCTATGGCGGCAACATCATCTTCGGAGGCGACGATGGCAAGCTCTACAACCTCGAGTATACCAAAGGTGCTCCGCGCTGGATCATGAACAAGGCTACAGACCGTATCCGGTCTTCCCCTTACCTGCATGGCCAGACCGTATACGTGGGCAGCTACGACAAAAGCTTCTATGCAGTCAATGTACTGGACGGCTCCGTGAAATGGACTTTCAAAACCACAGGGCTGATCGCAGCCTCTCCTGTAGTCTACAATGGCAATGTGTACTTTGGCAGCTATGACAAAAACATGTACGCACTCGATACCGCTACCGGAAAACTGAAGTGGCAGTACGCCATCAACGGCCTGATGGATTGCTCCCCTTCTGTTGACCCCAACAACAGCGATGGTAGCGGCATCAATTCCAGCATCAGCGGAGCATCCGCACATTAAACACCAGTATATCATTCAATAGAAGCGGTTGGGGACCTGATTCCCAACCGCTTTTTTAATGGAAGACCGGCCAGGATTCTCCCGGGTAAGTCCGTCAAAAATGATTTACCTTTAACCTGTTCTTCACCCTGCACAATACCTATGAAAAAAACACTGACCCTGCTGCAGCTCCTGCTGGCCCTGGCTTCATTCAGCACCGCGCAAACCCGCTCCCGCCTGGTAGCCCATGCACTCTACAACTACAATGGTTCAGGCTTTGGCATCACCGACACAACTTCCTACCGCTACTCCTCCAACAGGGGCGGCGACCTGAACTCACGTTACCTTGCCTACGACAATTCGATCAGCTTTGTATACGATCCCGCATTTTCGGCCCTGGTCAATTTTAAAAGAAGCGTGCAGAGCTTCGACATCCACGGCAACAGGAGCGTACAGATCGGCACCGTCTGGAACAAAACGATCGGCGCCTGGGAAGATTTCGAGACCAACTATTTCTATACCACTGCAGACGACAGCCTGAACTCCCGTATCGATCAGTCCTGGAACAGCGGCAGCGCCACCTGGGATAATGTAGCCCAGCAGACCCTCACCTACGATGCCGCAAAAAACCGGAGCTCCTATACGCTGGACCTGTGGAAAGCAGGGGCCTGGAAAGGAGTAGAGCGCTTTTTCTACACCTATGATGCCGGCAACAACCTGGTAAAAAAGACCTACCAGGTATGGGATGATGCAGCCGGCACATGGGAAAACAATTTTTACGACACCATGGCCTACAGCGCCACCAACAAAGTAACAGCCTACTACAACCAGTTATGGGACGCAAGCGCCGCTGCCTGGGTGAATCATAAAGCTACGTTTTCCACTTACGGAACAGGCGACCTGCTGGCGGTGCAGACCGAAATGGGCTGGGATGCCGCAACCAGCAGCTGGTACAATGTGCAGAAAGACAGCTTCCACTACGATGGCAAAGGCAATATCCTGCTCGAAGACAGGCTGCAATGGAATACAGGGGGCAGCTTCTGGGAAAATTACCGGAGAAAAGTATCAGACTTTGACAGCCGCGATAATCTGCTGAATACCTACACCCAATTCTGGGATGCAGGCGCTTCCTCTTTTACCGGCAGCAGCCAGCATACCTATACGTACGATGCTTCAGACCTCACCCTGAGCGATGTACTGTCCAACTGGAATGCGGGCACAGCAGCGTGGGACAGCTCTATCCGCTATACCTACCGTTATAACACTTACGGGCAGAAAACCTTCCAGAACTATGAAGACTGGGACGTCGCAACTGGCAGCTGGATCAACAGGACCGGCAACCAGCGGTTTCATTACCACTACGAAGACTATTCACCAACCGCAATCCCGGTTGCAGCCATACCTGCCGGGGGGCGCCTTTCTTTATTTCCCGTACCGGCACAGGCTGAGCTGAACATCTCCCTGAACTGGGAACAGGCCCAGGCATTCAGCGCACGGATCACAGACCTGCAGGGTCGTGTCTACCGGCAATGGAACCACCCTGCCACCACGCAATACAGGCAACAGATCCCTACTGCCGGAATGAGCAGCGGCGTTTACTTTCTGGAGTGCCGGGGTGCCGGCGGAGCCAGCCTGAAACAGTCTTTTGTCGTACAGCACTAGAGCGGCTGTTTGTTTACCGACGGTTTCCTTCACTTCACCGACATTGTATTTCCTGTTGCCTATTTGTACTTTTACGCCCTGCGGTACCATACTACATTTGTACCGTACTTGTAAAAACGTACTTTTATAGCGATGAATACCCAATTGAGAAATAACAGGAGCGGATCTGTAGTGTTTGGTTTCCTGCTGGTGGCAGCAGGGGTTCTTTTTTTGCTGAAGCAGTTTAAGGTCATCGAGTTTGACCTGGAGATATGGCCCCTGTTCCTGATAGCAGGCGGCGTGATCAGCGGTCTGAAGCGGGGCTTTAACCGTATGGCGCCATTGCTGATGATCGTGATCGGTATTGCCTGCATGATCCCGCACTTTACCATTATGGGTGTATCTTCAAAAACCCTTCTTTGGCCTGTACTGCTCATTCTGGGCGGCTTGTTCATAGCCCTGCGTGGTAAAAAAAAAGACCACCATTTTATTGCCGGACAAACGGTAACACCCGGGCGTTTTGAAGAAGAACCCAGCGAGACCCGCACCGAAAATTTTGTCAACATAGAAGCGTTTTTTGGCGGCCGCAAAGAGATCATTACCTCCAAGCAATTCAGCGGTTGCAATGCCACAGCCATCTGTGGCGGCGCCGAGATCAACCTGATGCAGGCAGACAATGTGGTACAGCCTATGGTCATCGACCTTCGGGTTGTGTTTGGCGGCATCGAGGTCATTGTGCCCTCTCACTGGGAAGTGATCAACGAAGTAGATGTGCTGTTTGGCGGTATTGAAGACAAAAGGAACCTGCGTACTTCCGACATCGGGGAAGCTAAAAAACTACTCCTGCGCGGTTCAGTCACTTTTGGCGGCCTGGAACTGAAATCTTACTAATTTCTCACCCGATACTTACCGGTTTTGCTGCAATATTTTTCCCGATACAGCCGCCTGCTCCCGCTCCCTATCCTGCTTTTCGTGTTCGGGATCGCGACGCTGCCTTTCAGCTCGGGCGAAACCCTGCCCTGGAAGTCTGTCGGCATCGATATTGCCATTCACCTGGTACTCGTCTTCATCGTAAGCCTGGTACTGGAATGGCGGATCCGGAAATACCCTACCAAAGTACTGGCTACAGCGCATGCCTCCCTGCTGGCTTTCCTGAACGCCACCCTGCTTTTTGTCATTGCCGACCTGTTTCTCTGCTCCCTGGTGTTTAACGACAAGAACTACCTGTCTTATGTAGACGATACCGAGTCCATGCGCTTTATTATGTCCTGGCTGTGCCTGGGCTGGCTGGCGCACATTACCGTGTTGCGCAAACACCAGGCCGACAACCAGAAGGACCTGGAACTACACCAGCACGCGGTGATCAGCCTGCGCGAAGCGGAACTCTTCCGCCTGCGGCAGCAGTTGCAACCCCATTTCCTGTACAACAGCCTGAACTCGATCAATGCGCTGATCCAGCTGGATACAGAAAAAGCACAGGAAATGGTCGGCCGCCTGTCCGACTTCCTGCGCCTGTCTGTACGCCGCGATGTAGAAGAATACATCAACATCACCGACGAACTGGACTATATCGAAGCCTACCTGGCCATAGAGTCCGTACGCTTCGGCAACCGCCTTAAAGTAGAGATCGACAAAAGCGGGGAACACTGGGAACAGGCCCGCATACCGGCTTTTATCCTGCAACCCGTACTGGAAAACGCGATCAAGTTCGGCCTGTACGGCAATACCGGGCAGGTCGTGATCCGCATTGACATCAACCTGCTCGAAAAGATGCTGCACCTCAGTATCGAAAACCCTTTTGACCCCAGTATACAGGCACCACGGGGT
Organism: Chitinophagaceae bacterium; assembly: GCA_016786525.1. GTDB lineage: Bacteria > Bacteroidota > Bacteroidia > Chitinophagales > Chitinophagaceae > Rurimicrobium. The sequence continues at coordinate 3,996 of JAEUVW010000211.1, read as the reverse complement.
ACGGGCTTCGGGTTGGAGGGCATCGCCCGGCGCCTGACGATACTCTATGCCCGTACCGACCTGCTGGAAATCAAAAAGCAGGATCATATTTTCTCCACCCTCATTAAAATCCCTCAATAACGATGTATAAAGTAATTGTCATCGACGATGAGCCACTGGCAAGAGCCCTGGTCATCAAGCTGCTGCAGGCCTACCCCGGCTTCGAGGTGGTAGATGAATGCGCCGACGGTTTCGAAGCCTTCAAAAGCATTACCAAACACAACCCGGATATCATTTTCCTGGATATACAGATGCCGCGCATCAACGGCTTCGAACTGCTGGAAATGCTGGACAAGGCACCGGCAGTGATCTTTACTACAGCTTTTGATGAATATGCCCTGAAGGCTTTTGAAAGCCACGCCGTGGACTACCTGCTGAAGCCGATCACGAAAGAACGCTTCGACAAGGCCATACAAAAATGCCAGCACAGTGCCCTGGCGCAAAACATCAGCGCGGTGACGCAGCTGATCGAAGATCAGGTATACGAAGGCTACCAGCACCGCATCGTTGTCAAAGACAAGGGCAATATCCGTATTATACCGGCCGAGGAAATCTATTATATAGAGGCCAACGACGACTATGTGAAGATCGTCACGAAGGAAGGCTCGTACCTGAAAAAGAACACCCTGACCAACCTGGAAAAAATCCTGGACCCCAACCAGTTCGTACGCGTGCACCGTTCTTACCTGATGCCGATCAGCCAGCTGCAAAGCATAGAGCCGTATGAGAAAAACAGCCACATTGCATTGCTGCACTGCGGCATGAAGATACCCGTGAGCCAGTCAGGCATGACACGGCTGAAAACCCTGCTGGGCCTGTAGCGGGACAGGAAAGAAAATATATCTTCCTGCTGAGAAAAATGAAGTGAAAAAATTTGCCGTTCCCGGAAAAAATTCCCTACATTTGCGCTCCACTCAAAGGAATAATGGTCGGGTGGCCGAGTGGTTAGGCAGAGCTCTGCAAAAGCTCGTACAGCGGTTCGAACCCGCTCTCGACCTCCAAAAGCGATAACAGTACTGTTGTCGCTTTTTTTGTTTTCCGGATACGAGCATTCACTATAAGTCCTCTTCGGAGACTTACAGTGCCCCCCTGAATTACCTCAACTGCTTAACGGCAAATAAAAGTATCTGTAGGCGCTTGCATTTTGATACCATGTCGCAGACATCTGGCTCTCTATACCTGTACCATTTTTAACGTTACAGATCCCTACGGGATGACGCCCTACAGGAGGAGCTTCATTACAATAACACGGTACACGCTGATGTCATGCCGACAGCAGGAGGCATCTCTACATTAATCAGAAGGCGCGCGTATAGTTTCCTCACTTCACTGTGTTTCGGAATGACAGCATTGTTAAGAAGTAAATTAAACTACTCATTGGATGTCATGCCGCAGGCATCCGGCTCCTTGCCTGAAAAAATATAACCTGCAAAAAACAGGTAACATTCCTAAAAATGCTACCCGGCATAAGACCCCGTAACCTACTACAGCTTGGTAAACCGGTACACGGCGTTTCCTTCCGCCGTAGCAAGCCTGATAAGATACTGCCCTGCAGGAAGGCTACCCATATCCAAATGATTACTGCCGGATTGTAACATCACAGGCGATTGAACAGCACGGCCGCTGATATCCATCACCTGTGCCGAAGCCTGCTCAGGCAAGCCATATGCTACAAACAGCTCTTGCTGCACCATCGTCGGGTATACCTTAAAATATTGGCTTACATCGACCTCGCCGATAGAGGTCAATGAATAGTTCGGAACAAAGCGATACACCGTACCATTTTCCGGGTAAGTATTTACAGTAGGCGCTGCAGCAACGGAGCTTGCACTATCAATAGTCGGATTGGCAGGATCACCACCCAGGCAATAAAATTTGTTGTATAAAAATGCCCTGGTATCATATTCTTTAAAGTATCCGAACTTACGAAGCCATTGTGATTTTTTCATGTAAACAAGATTAGATGGCCCGAACCTGAATTCTACAATATTGCTGCTTTCATAAAGCCATACCTGGAAGTCCGCAGAATCATTGTTGGTTCCATTGCCATCCATTTCACCCTTGAACCCGACACTAAAAAATTCCAGTTTAAAAATCTTATTGGGGCTCGTGCCACTGATCTCATAGCGGATCGGCGACAAAGGAATACTATTCATCGACCTGTCCCTGATATACGCTACACCGGCACAAAAAGTGTTAATGGTGGATTCGGTGTCAGAGGCTGGAGCAAACACCCCATATGTGGCAACGCAAAAATCTGTCACTGTGCGGTCACCTATATCTGCCATAAATCCGAGTGGGATTTTAAATTTTTCTTTATCCCAAACTTTGCCGGCCGTCAGGTTTGTCCCCCCGCTTAACGGGATATAGGGTTTCCCGTTTTCTACTTTGAAGGTATAAATGTCCATAGACTGAGCAATGGACAGTTGCGCATAAAGAACAGCTAATAACAACAATGCTTTTTTCATTGGATTTCAATTTTTAGTTGGAACCAAATTAACACATAACGCAAGCGGCCTGAGTTCAAGTTGTTAAGCGGGGTCGTTTGTATATAAGCGCTTGTATACAACAATAAGCGTATAGTAATGATGCACGCCAACCTACCAGGCTTGCCTGTAAACAACTGAATTGTCTGATCTGCTGTATCATTTCGATTCAGTTAGAAAATCAACAAAATTCTATTTATTACGATTATAAACTACATTTGAAGTAAAATGTTCACACCTAAATAAAAGCGTTTCTATGAAAAATATACTCCTCCTATGCGCATTTATTATTCACTGTACTGCTGCCGAAGCGCAAAAAGTCACCCTGTCGGCCTATATGGGTACAGTAATTCTTCATGCGATCCGTCCGGCCAACGGTATTGTATTCGACCACAATCCTTCTGCACCGGAATTACGCATTGCTGCTACCTGCAAAGCCGATGTGATCGAACTCAGGAGCGGCCTGAACCTGACCCGGAATGAAATAACAGGGAAATCAAAAAGCACGCCCACCCTTTACGACTATTACAACATCCGCTTTGTTTCGGTAAGAATGCCTGTAAATGTGCAATACAACATACCCCTGAAAAGCCACCCCCTGTCAATTTTCGGTGGCCCCTACCTGGGGTACACGGTATACGGTCAAAACAGGATGTATACCAAAGGGGAGCAATCCATAGCCGACTTCATCGGTATCAACAGGCAAAAGCTGAGTTGGGGAGACAAGCCAGGACAAACAAACCCTATAGACTTCGGTGTTCAACTCGGTGCGGAATATGAATTCGCACGCCTGCTGGCGATCAACCTGCAATATTCTCAAAGCTTCCAGAACGTGAATGTCGGTACGAAGATCAGGTTCAACTACCAGTCCTTTCATGCCGGTATTGCCTTAAAATTACTGCAACCCAAAACTACAGCGGCATACACAAGACGTTGAAGTGGGCGCTACTGCAAAAAGATTATTTCAAGCCAGAGGGATATCAAAGACACCCGTTGCTTTGCTTGTACCTTTTGCTTTGTACAGCTGCTGCGGGATAACAAAATAGAGACAGGCTGCCTTTTCCCTAAATATCAATAAGCTATTAAATCCACGATACAATCCTGTAAGCCCTGTCCCGGCCGGCCAAACGACCTTTGTACCAGTTCGAATAGATTGGTGATGTGAAATGCCCGCGCTCTTTCCAGGCGCGGGCTTTCTTGATTCGGTCTTCCTGCGGCAAAATACCTGTACGTGTTTTAGTTTTTGACGAATTGCAGGATATTGATGAAAGTATCGTCCACGCCCATTACTTTGACCACATAGACTCCGGGCAAATAATCTTTTACATCAATATGGTTATAGCGGGCTGATACCAATGAGGACCAGACCAGATGCCCAAGCATATCATACATATGGACTTTTGCTTCTCCATTCAGTCCGTTGATCTCAAAAAATTCTGTGCCGGGATTCGGTTGGAGCAACAGGCGATTG